>CAXBQJ010000010.1:0-13352 GCA_963977775.1 uncultured bacterium | reverse complement strand
TGACACACTTCCACCACAAAAACCTTTATTTGACCGTGTTCTTTACTCATTCGTAATAAATCGTGTGGTGTTTTAATTCTTCCTGAAAATGGGCCAAGTTCTTTTCCAAATACATAAGAAATTTCTACTAAATCAACCACTTCGCAGACTGGGCATTTTCTAGAAGTTGGCACACCATGAAATTTGGCAGCTTTTCTTAAATAAGTATCTGCATCACAAAGATCTGTTTTTAAAACTCGACCACTTTTCCAATCCTCAACTGAAGCTCTTCTTTGCAAAGCATAATTAATGACTTCTCGAGGAATGGATGGATCTAATATTTCTAAGTTACTTTGCGAAGTCATGACAAATATTATATTTCACTTACTTATTTTTTGCCCACCAGTTTTTTAATTCTTCTATTGCTTTGTCTTCACCCAATATTCCTTGATCAAGTCTTAAATCAAGTAAAAATTGATAGGCTTTTCCAACTTCTGGCCCTGGTTTAATTCCTAAAATTTTCATTATTTGTTCACCATCTAATTCTGGTCTCATGCTCTTTAATTCTTCTTGTTTTGATAATTCAATAATTCTATTTTCTAAATCGTCATATGCTTTTCTTAATTTTTCTGCCTTATTAACATTTCTAGTTGTGCAATCTGCTCTAGTTAATTTATGGAGTCGAAGTAGTTGATCTTCTGCATCTCTGACATATCTTCTTACTGCAGAATCTGTCCATTTACCATCACCATAGCCATGAAATCTTAAATGTAATTCAATTAATAAAGTAACTTGTTCAATTGTTTCTTTTGCATACCTAAGTTTTTCTAATCTTTTTTTAGCAAGTCTTGCCCCAACTACTTCATGGTGATGAAACGAAACTCTTCCTTCACCTTCAAATTTTCTAGTTTTTGGTTTACCAATGTCGTGTAAAAGTGCTGCAAGTCTTAGCACTAAATCAGGATCTGACTTTGGTTCGTGTTTAGTTTCTAAATCAATTACTTGATCTAACACAGTCAAACTGTGTTGGTAAACATCTTTGTGGTGATGATGTTCATCAATTTCAAGTTTTAATGCCGGAAGTTCAGGTAAAAAATGTGTAGCAACACCTGATTCAACCAATAACTCAATTCCTTTTCTTGGTTTATTTGTTAAAAGTAATTTATTAAACTCATCATTAATTCTTTCCATTGAAACAATATTTATTCTTTCCGATAATTTATTCATGGAATCTAAAATTTCATTTGTTGGTGTCAAATCTAATTTTGAAATAAATCTTGCAGCTCTTAACATTCTCAAAGGATCTTCAGAAAATGAAATCTCAGCACTTAGTGGAGTTTTTAAAGTTTTATTATTTAAATCAGTTAAACCATTATAAATATCAATTAATTCAAAATTTGGTAACTTTAAAGCCATAGCATTTATTGAAAAATCTCGTCTTGCTAAATCTTCTTCTAATGTTTGCCCAAATTCCACACTTGGTTTTCTTGAAGTGTCTTCATATTGTTCAGTTCTATAAGTTGTGATTTCAAAAATAAAATCATTTTTTTTAGCACCAACTGTGCCAAATTTAATTCCTACATCCCAAATATCTTCTGCCCAATTTTTTAAAATATTTTGTATTTCTTTAGGTGTGGCATTTGTTGTCAAATCTAAATCTTTAACATTTTTTCCTAATATTGCATCTCTTACTGGTCCACCAACTAAAGATATTTCGTAACCACTTTTTTGAAAAATTTCACCTAATTCAATTAATAAAGTTTTCGTCTGACCCAATGCCTGCAAAATTCTTGCACTGGCCGTTGAATTGTTTTCAATATTGCTCACGCTTCAAGAGCCTAGAACCATGCGTTATTCCTGTAGTGATGCCTCAAAGATTTGGGCGCGTCACCTATTCTTCAAGATGTGAAGGTTATGAAAAAAGTATTTATTGCAATTTCTGCATCCTTATTTCTGCTAACTTTTCTCTCCACTCCAAGTAATGCTGCCCCAAACACAGTTGAAGTCTCTATTGAAATAGTTGATCCTTTTACTCCTATAGCTGGAGAAACTATTAGGTTTGCTGGCACTTTAAGAAATAAAACTTCAGCAAGTTTAAGTAATTTATCCCTACAGTTATTGCTATCTGATCCGATAACTTCTCGAAGCACTTTGAATCAAGTTTTTTCTCAAAGTAATCCTGCTGAATTAATTCCTCGAGGACAGATTTATCAAACAGGAAACTTAACTCCAGGTGGTTTAGGTTCTTTTTCAATTGGAATTAACTCTGCTCAACTTTTTTCTAAAGGACCAGGAGCTTATTTAGTTGGTTTTCAAGTTTTAAATAATTCTGAAGTTATTGGTTCAAGTTTTACTGTAGTTCCATACTTACCTGATCGCACAAGTGTGAAACCAATTGGCATGACAATATTTTGGCCAGTATCTGCTCCACCTTTGAGAGATGGAAATGGAGTTTTGTTAGATGAAACAATTCCTAACTCGATGACTGGAAATGGCAGATTAAGAAATATTTTGAATGCAGGTAGAAGTAATTCTGTTACATGGTTACTTGATCCAAATTTGCTGGACTTAGCAGAAAAAGCTTCAAAAGGATATTTAGTAAAAGGCGCTAAAGAAAATATAAATGGAGTTTTTCAAAACGAAGTATCAACTTGGTTCAATGAATTAAGAACAGCAGTTGCATCAAGTGAAAGATTTTCTTTAACTTATGCAAATGCAGATCTAGCTGCTATGAATAGAAATAAAGCAACAAGTGCTTTCGAGCAAACCATAACTATTGCAAGGGTTCTTACTGAAAATAAGTTAGGTTTTACAACTGGTGGAACAGTTTTATTGCAAGATAAATTTCCCGTAAATAAAGATGTAATTGGTAAAGCAAATTCGTTTGGAACAAATGTTGTAGTTTTACCAGATACAGCACTTCCACCCGTTGCAGGAACTAATTACACACCTTCTGGTACAACAACAGTTGTAACTCCAAACGGAAGAGTAAAAGTTTTTTTAACTGATTCTCTTCTTTCAAATTTAGCTTTAAATACTGTAGAAAATGCCAGTCAAACAAGTTTACAAAGACAACGAATTTTAAGTGACACATTATTAATTGCACTTCAATTACCAAATTCTGAAAGAAATATTTTTGTTTCACCTCCAACATATTGGGAACCTTCAAATGAAGGAGCATTTGTTTTTGCCGAAGGTTTAATTAGAGCCCCTTGGGTTATAAGAAATGAAGCTTGGCAAGTTTTATTAAAAGATGTTTCAACTGTGCAACGTGATGATTTTCTTGATACAGAAAAAGCAAGAAATGAAGAATTATCAAATGATCAAATGTCAAGATTAAAAAGAGGTCAATCATTACTTGCACAATTAACTGGATTATTTCAACAACCAGGTGTTATTAATGAAGAATTTGCAACTGCAATTTTAAGATCAGGTTCTCAATATTGGCAAAATTCTCCAAGCCAAGCAAGAGATTTTATAAATGATATAAATAAAACATTGCAAACAAGTAGAGATAATGTTCGAATTCTTGCTGGAAATTCTGTGGTATTACCAAGTGATGAAGGCCCAATTCCAATCACTATTGCAAATGATTTTTCAGAACCAGTAATAGTTAAATTAACTGCTACTGGAAATCCAAAATTTAGGTTCAAAACAAAAGAATTAGAACCAATCACAGTTGAAGCAAATTCAAAACAAAGCTTAAGTTTAATTTCTTCAGTTAGTGGAACTAGTGCTATTGATGTAACTTTGCAGCTTTATACAAGAGATGGATTTAAATATGGAGATCCAAAAATTATTTCCGTTCGATCTGCTGCCTATAGCACTGTGGCAACTTATGTAACAGGATTTGCATTTCTTGCCCTTATTTTGTTATCTGGCTTATCTATATTTAGAAGAATTAGAAACAGAAACAAAAACTAATGGCCTCATCTGTTGCAAAAGCAAGTTCCTGGATGGCACTTGGCACAATTATTTCAAGAATTACCGGAGTTTTTCGTTCCATTGCTGTTATTGCAGCAATTGGATTTGGCACCTTTGCTGATGCTTATTCGATAGCAAATTCTCTTCCCACAATTGTTTATGTAGTTGTAGTGGGTGGTGCAATTAATAGTGTTTTTGTGCCTCAATTAGTAAGGCATATGAAAAATGACAAAGATAAGGGAATTTCTTATACAAATAAATTATTAACTCTTGTTGGTTTGATTCTTTTTTCTTTAACTGTGATAGCTATATTTTTAGCACCTTTTATTGTTAATATTTATGCTCCTTCGGCCTGGGATGCAAAAACTTTTGAACAGTCTGTCTTTTTTGCCAGATTATTATTGCCTCAAATATTTTTTTACGGACTTTACACAGTCTTGCAACAAGTTTTAAATTCAAAAAGTCATTTTGCTTTACCTATGTTTGCACCAATTTTAAATAATCTTGTCATGATTACAACTGCAATATTATTTATCTTTGTTTCAAAAGATAATTTAGAAACTAATACTTATTCTTCTTCTGATATGACAATTCTTGGAGTTGGCACAACTTTAGGTGTAATGCTACAAGCAATTAGTTTGATTCCTGCTTTAAAGTTAATAAATTATAAATTCAGCTTAGATTTCAAATTTAAAAAAGCAGGCTTAACTACCGCTGGACATCTTGCTTTTTGGACTATTGGATATGTGATTGTTAATCAAATAACTTATGCATTTATTACTCGTTTAGCTGCTAGTGCAAATACTTTAGAAAATAGTGTTGGTTTTACTTCTTATCAAAATGCATTCCTAACTTTCATACTGCCGCACTCTGTAATTGCAGTTTCAGTTGTGACAGCACTTTTACCTAAATTTAGTGATATGGCAAATAGTATTCAAATCAATAAATTATCAAATTCCATAAATAGAGCCTCTTTGTCATTAATTAATTTGTTACTTCCAATTTCTGTGATCATGTTTTTTATTGGTCAACCACTTGCACAAATTCTTTTTGCAAGAGGAGCCGCAACTATTACAGAAGCTAGAAGTACAGGATTTTTGTTAAGTATTTTCGTTATTGGACTAGTTCCTTTTTCACTTTTTTATTTACTATTGAGAGGTTTTTATGCATTAGAAGACACCAGAACTCCATTTTTTATAAATATTGTTTTAAATCTAATTAATTTATCTGTTGCCATTTACTGCTTTAATGCTTTTTCTAATGAATTAAAAGTTGCTGGACTTGTGGTGGGATATGTTGCCTCCTATTTAATAACCACCCCTATTTTGTGGCTATTTTTAAGTAGAAAAGGACTAAATTTAAAAACTTCCTTGTTTATTAAAGATGCCCTAAAACCTATTTTTGCTAGCTTTTTAGTGTTTTTAGTTCTTTATTTAATGGGTAAATATATAACGCTATTTGATTCATCTGATTCATTTTTAACATCTCTTTGGCAAGTTATTATCTGGGGCATTTCTGGGTCAGTTTTATATTTTGTGCTTAGTTTATTTTTAGGAATTAATTTAATTAAAGATTTTGCTAGTAAAATATTGAAGTAAACAATAATTTTAATTGGGTGAAAGCACTTTCCCCAGTTTCATTTTATGATCAAATTTTAGACGAAACTTTAATAAAACAATATATAAATGGCGATAATGATGCATTGACAGAAATATTTATCCGACATAGTTCTCGAATGAAATCTATTGCTTATCGCATCACAAGAAATCCACAAGATGCTGATGATGTTGTTCAAAATTCTCTTATTTCTATTATGAAAAATGCTCATAAATTTAGAGGAGATTCAAAATTAACTACCTGGATTTATCGAATTGTTTCTAATGCTGCAATTGACAAAATAAGATCTACGAAGAATCAAAAAAGTATTGATTTTATTAATGATTTTTCAAATTCAACAAATGAGATATTACAAAAAGATTTATCAATTGATTTAATTAATGCACTTAAAACATTACCGAAGAACCAGCAAAGTGTGATTTATTTAATAGATATCGAAGGATTTAGCATTAGTGATGCTGCTAAAAAACTAAGGTGTGCTCCAGGCACAATCAAAAGTAGGTGCCACAGGGCTCATCTAAAACTTGCAAAACAATTGCGAATACAAAACTAAAGCGAGTCTTAAAGTTGTAAAGAAATAACAAAAGACTAGGATTAAGTTAATAGATTTTTAGAATAGAGAAAAATTTGAGCAAAGTAGAACCATTAGTAATTATTGGTAGTGGTCCATCTGGTTACACCGCAGCCATTTATGCAGCAAGAGCTCAACTTGCTCCAATCGTGTTAGAAGGATCAGTAACTGCAGGTGGTGCATTAATGAACACCACTGAAGTTGAAAACTTTCCAGGATTTAAAAACGGAATTATGGGTCCAGCTTTAATGGAAGAAATAAGAGCACAAGCTGAAAGATTTGGCTCAAGATTTATTACTGATGATGCAGTAAAAGTTGATTTAAAATCAGAAATCAAAACTATTCAAGATGGCAATGGCAATACTTATCAAGCAAAAGCAGTAATTCTTGCTACAGGTTCTGGCTATAAAAAATTAGGTTTACCTAAAGAAGAAGTTTTAAGTGGCAGAGGTGTTTCTTATTGTGCGACCTGTGATGGATTCTTTTTTAAAGAACAAGAAATTGCAGTTGTTGGTGGTGGAGATTCGGCTGTTGAAGAAGCAACATTTTTAACAAGATTTGCTTCCAAAGTTTATTTAATTCATAGACGAGATGAATTAAGAGCAAGTCGAATAATGCAACAAAGAGCCCAAAATGATCCAAAAATTGAATTTGTATGGAACTCACAAGTGACTGAAATTTTAGGTGAAGAAAAACTTACAGGATTAAAAGTAAAAGATGTAAAAACAGGAAATGAAAAAACCTTAAATATCACAGGACTTTTTGTGGCTATTGGTCATGAACCAAGATCAGAACTATTAAAAGGCCAAATTGATTTGGACCCAAATGGTTATGTCTTAACCAAACCAGGCTCAACCAAAACTAATATTGAGGGAGTATTTGCCTGCGGTGATTTAGTTGATCATGTTTATCGACAAGCAATCACAGCCGCAGGAACAGGATGTCAAGCAGCGTTAGATGCTGAACGCTTCTTAGCAAGTAAAGGAATTTTTTCAGCATAGAAAAAGGAAAAATAATATGGCCACAAAAATTTTGACAGATGCAACATTTGATTCAGAAATAAAAAATTCAACAACACCAATCTTGGTTGATTTCTGGGCTGAATGGTGCGGTCCTTGCAAAATGGTTGCTCCAATTTTGGAACAAATCTCAAATGAGCACTCAGGAAAAATCACTATTGCCAAACTAAATGTTGATGAAAATCCAAAAACAGCTCAAGCACTTGGCATCACTTCTATTCCAACGATGAACGTTTATAAAGCAGGACAATTAGTGAAAACCATCGTGGGAGCAAAGCCAAAGCCAGCACTTTTGGCAGACCTTGCAGCCTATTTGTAAAGAACCTGTTTACTTAAGGTTGTGAACGAAAAAAGACCCCTTTTTCGAAAAGGTGACTCAGGTCCTGCTGTCGCAGAAATCTGTGATCGACTCCTTCGCATTGGGGCCATTGAAAAAACATCCCAAGTAATTGATGAAGTTATTGAAGCTGCCATAAAGAAATTTCAACAATCTAGAGGAATCACAGTTGATGGCATTGTTGGCCCAGAAACTTTTCGAAGATTAGAAGAAGCACGATGGTCACTGGGTGATCGAATTTTAAGATTTACTCCCGGACATTTAATCCACGGTGATGATGTTTCAAGTTTGCAACGAAAACTTAATGATCTTGGTTTTGATTCAGGCAGAGTTGATGGAATTTTTGGAAAAAATACTGAAAATGCGTTAAAAGAATTTCAACAAAGTACTGGAATTCCAATAGATGGAATTTGTGGTCCAGAAGTTTTTAAAGCAATCGAAAGACTTAATCGGGTTGTTGTTGGTGGCACACCAGAACATTTCAGAGAAGAAATTCATCATTTACCAAGAAGAACTGGTGTTAGTGACAAAGTTGTAGTAATTGATCCAGGTCACGGTGGAGATGATCCTGGATTATCAGGTCACTCTTTGACTGAAAGTTTTATTTCAAGTGATATTTCAAAAAAAGTTGAAGGAAAACTTGCAGCCCTTGGCACAACTGTTTTATTAACAAGAGTTTCAAAAACTAACGAAGTAATTGATGAGCAACAACGAGCAGTATTTGCTAATAACAGTAATGCTGATTTAGTGGTAAGCATTCACACTGATTCAATAAAGGATGCGCAAGCTCATGGTTGCGCATCTTATTATTTTGGTAATGAAGCTTTAGGACAAAAATCAAGTATGGGACAAAGATTTGCCAATCTTGTGCAAACAGAAATAATAAAGCGTGTTGGTTTTAATGATTGTCGAACACATGCAAAAACTTGGGATCTTTTAAGAATGACAAGAATGCCTGCAGTAAGAATCGAAGTTGGCTATTTAAGTAATAAAAATGATGCTCGAAAATTAAGTGATGCAAACGTGAGAGATTTAATAGCTTCAGCAATTGCTGAAGCAATAATTACATTTTTTGAACCAGAAAAGATTTAATTCTTTTCTATTACTTCCACAATTCTTCTTAAATCTTCTAATGTGGCAAATTCAATAATTACTTTTCCTTTTGCCCTACCCATAGTGATAGTTACTCTGGTATCTAATTTGTCTCCTAGGCGATCACTTAATTCTTTTAAGCCTGGGGCTTTTAGGGCAGGTAATTTTTTTTGCCCAGTTTCACTCTTGCCCACATTTCCTATAGCAACGATTTCTTCAGTTGCCCTTACTGATAAACCTTCAGAAACTATGCGTGAAGCAAGAGTTTCAATTTCTGCCTCACTTGCTAAACCAAGTAATGCTTTGGCATGGCCTGAGGTTAGAACCCCTGCTGCCACACGTTTTTGCACTACTGGAGGAAGTTTAAGAAGTCTTAAAGTGTTTGTTACTTGAGGTCTTGAACGCCCTAATTTATTTGCTAACTCATCTTGGGTTCCCCCAAAATCTTCCAACAATTGCTGATAAGCAGCTGCTTCTTCCAAAGGATTAAGTTGTGAACGATGCAAGTTTTCTAACAATGCATCACGAAGCATGTGATCATCTTTTGTTTCTCTAACTAAAGCAGGAATTTTTTCTAAACCAGCTTTTTGCGCAGCTCTAAATCTTCTTTCGCCTGCCACAATTTCATATTCATCACTTGATATTTGTCTAACTACTATTGGTTGTAATAAACCAATTTCTTTAATAGAAAAAGTTAATTCATTAAGTGATTCCTCATCAAATACTTGTCTTGGCTGTTTAGCGTTTGGTTTTATTTGGTTTAAAAATATTTCAGCAAATTCAATTCCTGGAACACTACTTAAAGTTGAATTATTATTTGGTTGACTATTTTCTGTTTTATTGTCAGTAGGAATTAGCGCTCCTAATCCCCTACCCAATCCTCTTTTTTGAGCGGCCATTTATTTATCTCCTGCATGACGTTGAGCAAATTCTTTAGCAACTTTTACATAAGCTTGTGCTCCTGGAGAACCTGGATCATATGTAATAACTGTTTGTTGAAAACTTGGAGCTTCGCTAACTCTTACTGCTCTTGGCACTTCAGTGGTGATAACAATATCTCCAAAATGATTTCTTACTTCTTGGGCAACTTGTTGACTTAAATTTGTTCTTGAATCAAACATGGTCAATACAATTGTTGAAACTTTTAAATCTGGATTTAATTGTTTTGTCACAAGATTTACGTTATTCATTAATTGTCCTAAACCTTCTAATGCATAATATTCTGTTTGAATTGGAATTAATATTTCATTTGCAGCAACTAATGCATTTAAAGTAATTAATCCTAAACTTGGTGGGCAATCGATAAAAACATAATCTATTTTTTTCCCATATTTTTCTTTATGAAATTCCAAATATTTATTTAAAGCTCTTTGTAATCTATATTCGCGAGCAACTAAAGAAACTAATTCAATTTCTGCTCCTGCTAAATCAATTGTTGCAGGTGCGCAAAATAAATTTTCTATTTCATTTACCTTTTGTATTACTTCACTAAAATCTTGTTCTTCAACTAAAACTGAATAAACATCTGGTGTTCCAACTCGGTGATCAACATTTAATGCCGTTGAAGCATTTCCTTGAGGATCTGTGTCGATAACTAAAATTTGTAATCCGTGTTTTGCTAACGCTGCTGCCATATTTACAGCAGTGGTAGTTTTTCCTACTCCACCTTTTTGGTTTGCAATTGTGACAACAATTGTTTTATTTGGTTGCGGAAGTTTTTCTAAATCGCCAAGTTTTAGATTTACTGCTGCTGCAGCTGCTCTTGATAATGGGGTATCGATACTCATTTGCCTGGCCAACCTAAATCTGAAGGTTTTCCTGTTGTTGGTTTTTCTTCTATTGATTCTGGCCAGCCCAGGTCAGATGGTTTTGAATTATTAACCATTAACCCTCACTTTTTACTTCGACTACTGTGACGTTCAAATCTAATGCTCTTCCGCAAGTCTTGATAGTGCTAGTCATGGACTTGAGCGTGGGTATTTCTTTTTTTGCCACTTCAAGTTCTTCTGACGCCTTATTTCCCTTGATTGCTAGAACTTTACCGTTCTTAACAACCAGTGGAATTGACCATGTAAGTAGTTTACCTAATGGTGCAACTGCTCGAGAAGTCACTATTTGTGCTTGAATCTTAAGCTCCTCAGCCCTATTTTTTAGAATAATTACATTCTTTAAACCTAGTTTTTCTACAGTTTTGGTTAGAAAATCACATCTTCTTTGCATAGTTTCAACAAGAGTGACCTTAGATTTTGGATTCATGATGGCAAGAACCATTCCTGGAAGACCAGCACCTGTTCCTATATCAATAATCGATTCACCATCTTGAATTAATTCAGAAACAGCAGCGCAGTTCAAAATATGTCTATCCCAAAGTCTTTCAACTTCCCTAGGACCAATTAGACCTAGTTCCACTCCGTCTTGAGAAAGGATTTGAAAATATTGTTCTAGTTTTGGATAACTTGAACCTAAAGCTTGAATTTGGGATTGAGTGGGTAGTGTTCCACGTGGAACCTTTGGGCCATCAATCACGCTGGCAATACAACCACATATCTATTTGGTTCTTCGCCTTCAGACTCTGATTTTAAGCCTGCTTCAGCAACTGCATCATGAACAATCTTTCGTTCAAATGGATTCATTGATTCCAAAGCCACAGCCTCGCCAGTCTTTTTAACTCTTTCGCATGCTTCTAAACCAAGTTCAGCCAATGCTGCTTTTCTGGCAGCCCTATAACCAGAAATATCGATCATTAGTCTGGATCTTTCCCCGGTTTCTCTTGTAACGGCTAGCCTTGATAAATCTTGCAAAGCATTTAACACTTGGCCTTCAGAACCAACTAAATTAGATAAATCAGCGCCTGTAACGCTTACTAAAGCTCTTTCCCCTTCAACATCAACAACTAGGTCGCCATCAAGATCTGCAATATCTAGCAATCCTTCTAGATAATCTGCCGCGATATCGCCTTCTTTTTCCAGTTGAGAAATGAGTTCTTTTGAATTTTCTGACATAAATATCTCCTTGCGTATTCATTCATAGCCAATGTTCCACGTGAAACATTGGGGGATTACTTGTTCTTTCGGTCTTTTCGACTGAAGCGTTTTGGTTGTTGTCTTTTAGGAGGCAAGTTTTCACCCTGTTGCTGCTCTCCTTCGACCACATTTTCTTGGTGTTTTTTAGCTCGTTTACGTTTTTCCCAAGCTTCATATGCAGGTGTTCCTGGTGTTGGATTATTTCTGATGATCCAGAATTGTTGACCCATGGACCAAATATTGGTGGTTGACCAATAGATCAAAACTCCGATTGGAAATCCCACACCACCCACAGCAAAAATCACTGGGAATACGTAAAGCAAGATTTTTTGTTGTTGCACCATTGGATTTCCTGGTGGCATGTTTTTAACCATTAACTGTCTTTGGGTTAAGAAGGTCGTGAGAGTCATCAAAATAACCAAAAACACGGTCAAAATCTTGGTATTAGTTGGATTAGGAGTTTGTGGTGCTCCTAGAAAATATCCCCACAGCGGCACACCAAAAAGTTCAGCATCGTGAGCGATTGAAACTAAGTTGGCATGGTTTACGAAATACCCAATCGCTTTTTCTTGAGAAATTCCGTATTGCAAAGTTCTAAAGAGGGCAAAAAAGATTGGGGCTTGCAAAAGGATAGGAAAACAGGAGGCTAGCGGATTAGTGCCAGTTTCTTTATAAAGCTTCATCATTTCTTGGCCAAGTTTTTCTCTATCACCGGCATACTTCTTTTGCAATTCCTTCATTTGAGGCTGAATCACTTGCAAGTTTCTTTGACTTTTAACTTGGCGAACAAACAACGGGATGATCAAAATACGAACGACGATTACAAGTCCCACGATCGACAAGGCCCAGGTTGCTCCAGCATTTGGATCTAGAAAGGTAGAAAAACCTTGATGAAAGAAATAGAGCAAAGCAGAGATAACCCATTCCAATGGGGCTAAGAGCGTATCAATCACGTTTTTACTTACTCCAAAACTTTTTAGGCACTAGCTTTATTCATTCTTGGTATTGCTAATTCATTCAAGACTTAAATCGTCCCATGTCTTTCTAAAAAGCGCTAGGCCCGGGGGGAGCCATCGGTATTAACACTTGCTCGCCACAAGCCTTTTTCTGGAATGGGATTAAATCCACCTTGGCTAAATGGATTGCATCTAACAATTCTTGTTATTCCAAAAATTAATCCTTTAAATATTCCATGAACTTTAATTGCTTCAACAAAATAATTTGAACAACTTGGATGATATTTACATCTTGGTCCTAAAATTGGTGAAATAATTTTTTGATAAATAAAAATAAATGGAAATAAAACTATTAAAAATATTTTTCTAGGAAATTCTAAAATGCTCAAAAAAGCCTTATTTGACAAGGGTTTTTTAGACATTTGCTTTTTCTATAGATTTTAAAATATTTAATTTTAAAATATTTTCAATTTCGCTAAAATCTTTTTCAGTAATTTTTGGTAAAGCTCTAATTACAATTTGAATATTATTTGGAATTTGCTTTAACATTTTTTGTACAACATTTCTTATTTGTCTTGATGTTTTATGTCTTTGCACAGAATTGCCTACTGTTTTAGAAACGATTAATCCTGTTTGAGAATTCTTTTGTGTTAGTGGATTTGCGATTGCATAAATAACTGCAATTACTAAACTTATTCCAAAAAAGTATAATAAAAAAATTTTTATCTTTGAACTTATCATCTTAATATACATACGTACCACAAAGATTATTATCTATGGTAAATAAATATATTTTAAAAAAAGTTAATATTTAACTCGTATTTTTGGAGCGGG
>CAXBQJ010000009.1:0-13370 GCA_963977775.1 uncultured bacterium | reverse complement strand
AAAATTAACAACCAGCTCAAAAATAAGGCAATGAGCATAAGAGCAAAAAAACCAATCCATAAACCCCAAGTTTCATTTGGATTGGCAAGTAAACCAACTAACAAAATCAATGTCATGACAATAGGAGTTACCCATCTAGGCAAAGCATGCAGACGAACCAATAGTGGTGAACTTATTTTGGCTACGATTTTTTGGAAATTAGACACTATCTACCTAACCTCAATTCTTAATACTTTCATCTAGTCTGACTGATGTGTTCGTTATAACTCAACATCAACCTGCGGGAGAAAAAGAATTTAGAGAAAAAGTTGCTCTTTTTTCCTCGGAAATCTCAAAAGAACCAGGTTTTATTAAATTGAACTTGGTTAAATCCACAGATGAACCTGTAACTTGGATTTTGATTCAGGAGTGGGATTTAATTGGCAATGCTCGCAGAGCCATCAATTCTTCCAAAAATAGGATGATTGTCTGGCCGGTTCTTTCAACGGCTCTTGATCAACCTAGCTTTTTTGAAAAATTGTATGAATTCAAAGACAACAAGGGTGAAAATTTTGATTCTGCTCTTAACCAAAGTGATGAAAGTCTTTAAGTAGGCTAGGGGAGACAAACAAAATTTGAGGAACAAATGGCAATAGATCGCGTTGAAGCAGTCGTTAATTTATGTAAACGTCGCGGTTTTGTTTATCCCTCAAGTGAAATCTATGGTGGAACAAGATCTGCTTGGGATTATGGTCCTCTTGGGGTTGCTTTAAAAGAAAACATCAGAACTCAATGGTGGAATGCCATGGTCAAGAGCAGAGAAGATGTAGTTGGTCTTGATTCATCCATAATTCTTGCTCCTCAAGTTTGGCAAGCATCAGGACACGTTGACGCATTTGTTGATCCATTAACAGAATGTAAAAAATGCCATAAAAGATATAGAGCTGATCAATTAATAGAAAATTATGAAAATAAAAACAAAAAATTACCTGCAAATGGTTTAGCAGATATTAATTGTGCAAATTGTGGCACCAAGGGAGAGTTTACTGAAGAAAGAATGTTTAATGGAATGCTTACAACTTCAATTGGAGTTGCAGAAGATGATGGCGCTCTCCATTATTTAAGACCGGAAACAGCGCAAGGAATTTTTGTAAATTTCAATAATGTTTTGACAACCTCAAGAAAAAAACCACCATTTGGTATTGCTCAAATTGGCAAAGCTTTTAGAAATGAAATAACACCAGGAAATTTTATTTTTAGAACAAGAGAATTTGAACAAATGGAATTAGAGTATTTTGTTAAACCAGGTGATGATGAAAAGTGGCATGAGTATTGGTTAGAGCAAAGATGGAATTGGTATGTAGATTTAGGAATAAAGAAAGATAATTTACGAAAGTTTGAACATCCAAAAGAAAAACTTTCACATTATGCAAAAAGAACTGTTGATATCGAATATAAATTTAATTTCTCAGGATCAGAATGGGCTGAATTAGAGGGAATAGCAAATCGAACTGATTATGATCTTAAAACTCACAGCAAAGAAAGTGGTAAAGATTTATTATTTTTTGATCAAGAATCAAATGAAAAATACACTCCATTTGTAATTGAACCATCTGCTGGTTTAACAAGAGCAGTTTTAGCTTTTCTACTTGATGCCTATGACGAAGATGAAGCACCAAATTCTAAAGGTGGAGTAGATAAAAGAACCGTTCTTCGACTTGATCCACGACTAGCCCCAATAAAAGTTGCTGTTTTCCCACTTTCTAGAGATGAAAAATTAAGTCCCCTAGCAAAAGAAATTGCTCAAGAATTGAGAAAAAAATATTTAGTTGAATTTGATGACTCAGGTGCTATTGGAAGAAGATACAGACGAGCAGATGAAATTGGAACACCATTTGCTGTCACAGTTGATTTTGATTCGTTAACTGATAAAAGTGTCACAATTCGCGACAGAGACTCAATGAAACAAGAAAGAGTCAGCATCAGTGAATTACCAAATTGGTTAGGTCAAAGACTAAACAACTAAAATAGTTTCAAGATGAAACTAATAACTCCAAGATTTGAAGTCAATCCTCCTGTAGTACTTGCTCCAATGGCAGGAATTACAAATCAAGCTTTTAGAAAATTGTGTCGAGAATATGGCGCTGGACTTTATGTAAGTGAAATGGTCACCAGTCGTGCTCTAATTGAAAAATCTCCAGAAACTCTTCGAATGGTTGAAGCTGATAAGGATGAAAAAATTAAGAGTATTCAGTTATATGGTGTGGATCCTGAAGTAATTTCAAAAGCAATAGAATTCTTAATTAGAGAAAAAAAAGCAGATCATATTGATTTAAATATGGGTTGTCCTGTTCCTAAAGTTACTAAAAAAGGTGGAGGAGCTGCTCTTCCTTGGAAAAAAGATTTATTCAAAAAAATAGTAACTAGTGCTGTAAACACATCTAATCAAGCTACAAACGAAATGGGTGTCCAAAAGATTCCCATCACAATAAAAATGCGAATGGGAATAGATGATAATCATCTAACTTATTTAGATGCAGCAAAAATAGCTGTTGAAGCAGGTGTTGCTTGGATTGCATTACATGCAAGAACTGCAGAGCAAATGTATTCAGGTAAAGCTGATTGGAGCGCAATCGCTAATTTAAAAAACTTTTTAAAAGATTCGGATGTTCCAGTTTTAGGAAATGGTGATATTTGGTCAGCTCAAGATGCTCTAAGAATGATTGAAGAAACTAAATGTGATGGTGTGGTAATTGGCAGAGGATGTTTAGGAAGACCCTGGCTATTTGGTCAACTCGCAGCTGCCTTTGCTGGCGAACCAGTACCTAAAGATCCCGGATTAGTAGAAGTTGCCTCAATTATGAAAAGACATGCTCAATTACTTTGCGAACTTTATGGTGAATACAAAGGAATTAGAGACATGAGAAAACATATGGCTTGGTATTTAAAAGGATTTTCTGTAGGTAATCAATTAAGAACTTCTCTAGCAATGGTTGAAAGCTTAGATCAGTTAGATTTTTTGCTAGAAAAACTTGATAAGAATCAAGAATTTCCAGAGGTAATTGTTGATAAACCTAGAGGAAGAGTTGGCTCAAAGAAAAAAGTTTCTCTACCTCATAATTGGTTAAATTCCCAACTTATTAATAACAATGAAGAAGTAGAGTTAAGAACCGCTGAATTAGCTGTCAGTGGTGGGTAATTTTTTGATTAAATTATTCTTTAGATTATTTAAAGTTATTATTTATATTTTCTTATTTATTTCAATATTATTCATGTTTTATCATGCAAATGGTGTTTATTCTTCTGCTCAGAAACAAGATTTAAGTAAAAGTGATGCAATCATTGTTCTTGGAGCCGCTCAATTCAACGGGACACCTTCACCAGTTTTCCAAGCAAGATTAGATCATTCTATAGAACTTTATGAAAAATCAATTGCACCAATAATTATTACAGTAGGTGGGAAACAAGAAGGGGATAAATTTACGGAAGCACAAGCTGGAAAAAATTATTTAAAAAATAAAATAAAATCAAGCAAAATAAAAGCAATAACCGATGGCAAAGATACATTAGAAAGTTTTGAATTAATAAGAAAAAAATATCCAGAATTAGTGAAAGTCACATTAGTTAGTGATCCTGCACATTTATGGAGAAGTAAACTTATGGCTAACGACCTAAATTTCCAAGTTCAATTATCAGGAACAACTCAAGGTCCAGGAAGTAAACTCACCAGAGAGTATTTTATTCGAGAATATGTGGCTTCAATGAGGTATCAATTCATGCATTATTTTCCAAGTCAGTGGCAGTTACTAAAATCTTTATTGCAATGAAACTTAATGATGATCAATTATCTCCAGGATATGAATTTTTTGATGAAGAAAGATTTATAGACGAACCACCAAAAAGACATGGCAGAAGAGCTTTTGCCAGAGACAAAGCACGTTTATTGCATTCTGCAGGATTAAGAAGACTCTCTGCAAAAACACAAGTTATGACGGCAGGTGCAGATGATTTTCCACGAACAAGATTGACTCACACTTTAGAAGTTGCTCAAATTGGCAGAGAACTTGGTGAGGCACTTGGTTGTGATCCAGATTTAGTCGAAACTGCTTGTTTGGCTCATGATTTAGGTCATCCACCATTTGGCCACAATGGGGAAGAAGCATTACATAAATTAAGTTTAGATATTGGTGGTTTTGAAGGAAATGCACAAACTTTCAGAATTCTGACCAGATTAGAATCGAAAACTTTTAAAGAAAATAGATCTATTGGATTAAATTTAACTAGAGCAACTTTAGATGCAACTACAAAGTATCCCTGGGAATTTGACGGAAGTATTACCAAATTTGGATTTTATGAAGAAGACCGAGAAATATTTAATTGGGTTAGAAAAAATATAACTGGTAACAATAAATCTTTTGAGGCACAAGTAATGGATATCGCAGATGATATTGCCTATAGTGTTCACGATATCGAGGATGCAATTTATGGAAAATTAATTAACCCAAAGCAATTAAGTCAAGTAATTGATAAGTCAGAGATCGTGAGTTTAGCAAAAAATGAATATGCAAAAGATATTGAAACGGATTTACTGCAAGATAGCTTTGAAGGACTTTTAAGTCAAACTTGGTGGGTTAAGGGTTTTACTGCAGAGCAAGACGAAATGGCAAAACTTAAAAATATGACAAGCCATTTGATTGGAAAATTTACTGAAGAAATTGAAAAAGCTACAAAAAATGAATTTACAGAAAAATATTTGACTCGTTATGGAGCAAATTTGATCGTTCCAATTGAAACTAGAGCACAAATTGCAGTTTTAAAAGCAATTGTTAATTTATTTGTCATGCAAAGCACAAGTGCAGTAAAAAAATATGCCCATGAACATGAAATTATTAATGAAATTTTTGAAGGATTAAGTAAAAATCCTAAAAGACTTCAACCACAATTTTTAACAAGTTTTACAAAAGCAAGCTCTGAAAATGAATCAAAGCGAGTAATAATTGATCAAATTGCAAGCCTAACCGACTCGTCAGCTTTTAGGCTTCATAAAGAATTTGTAGGCTAAACACATGCCAGGACGTATAAGAAATGATGACATTGCTTTAGTTCGCGACAAATCAAGAATTGATGAAGTTGTACGAGAACATGTTGCTTTAAAAAGTGTTGGAGGATCATTAAAAGGACTTTGCCCTTTTCATGATGAAAAGACTCCCTCTTTTCATGTCACACCAGCAAAAGGTTTTTGGTACTGCTTTGGATGTGGAGAAGGTGGTGATGTATTTAGTTTTTTACAAAAAATCGAGCACACATCTTTTTCAGAGACCGTTGAAAAACTTGCTGGAAAATACAATATTCAACTTCGTTACGAAGAAAATTATGTTAGTCAAAATACTGGTCAACGAACAAAAATACTGGAAGCAAACAAATTAGCAAGTGAATTTTATTCAAAAAATTTGGAATCTCCAGATGCAGAAATAGGCAGAAAATTTTTAAAAGAAAGAGGATTTGACAAAAGTGCTGCTCAAAATTTTAATTTAGGATTTGCAAGTAAAAATTGGGACAGCCTAACTTCATATTTAAAACAAAAAAGTTTTTCTGAATCTGAATTAGTTTTAGCTGGATTATCTGTTGTGGGGCAAAAAGGAACATATGACAGATTTAGGGGAAGACTAATTTGGCCAATAAAAGATGCAAGTGGAGAAATAGTTGGATTTGGGGCAAGAAGATTATTTGATGATGATCAAGGTCCTAAGTATTTAAACACTCCTGAAACACCTGTTTACAAAAAAAGCCAAGTGCTCTATGGATTAGATATCGCTAAAAAAGAAATTTCAACTAAAAAACAAGTTGTTATTGTTGAAGGCTATACAGATGTTATGGCATGTCATCTTTCAGGTATTAAAAATGCTGTTGCTACTTGTGGCACCGCTTTTGGTGAAGATCACGTTCGAATCTTGAGAAGATTTTTGAATGATCAAGAGCAATTAAGTGGAGAAATCATTTACACTTTCGATGGAGATGAAGCTGGCAGAAAAGCTGCCTTAAAAGCTTTTAATCTTGACCAAAATTTTGCGGCAAGAACTTTTGTTGCGATAGAAAAAAATGGATTGGACCCTTGTGAACTAAGACAAAAAAGTGGAAATGACGCAGTTCTTGCATTAATTTCAGAAAAAGTTCCACTTTTTGAATTTGTTATCAAAAGTGCAATTGCAAAATTTGATTTAAACACTGCAGAAGGAAGAGTTTTAGCTCTTAAAGCATCATCTCCAGTAGTAGCAAATATTAAAGATAAAGCTTTGAGACCTGAGTACACAAGATTGTTGGCAGGTTGGCTGGGATTAGAAATGAACACAGTAGTTCAAGCCGTTTCCGATGGCAATAACTTAAAATCAGTGACTTCAAAATCAATAAATGCAAGTCAATCTAATGCTGCAAAGTCAATTGAACAATCAATTGAGAAGGAATCATTAAAAATACTCTTTCAGTTTCCAACTATTGCTCAAGATTGGTATAAGCAAATAAATTTAGAATCCTACACGAATAGTAAATATCGTGAACTATTTGAACTAGTTAAAGAAAATAATTTTGGTGAAAATTTAGCAAATAAAATACATGACGAAACAGAAGATTCCGATCTAAAAGCACTGGTAGCAGAATTAAGTGTAGAAGAATTTAAAGCAAGTATTGATAAAAAATACGTAGATTCTATCTTTGCAAGACTAATTGAATTAAATACTGCAAGATTGATCGCAGATCTAAAAAGCCAATTGCAAAGACTAGAAGTAGGAGATAATTCCAAAGAGCATGATCGTTTATTCCAAGAATTACTTGAACTTGAGGAGTACCGCAGAGCATTACGTGATCAAGCCTTGGGTACTTCTTAAGTAACCTCAGAAAGGATTAAAGACCGCTAACTTGGTAAGTTTGCACTTACGCTAAAAGTTATTCCCGCATAGCTCAATTGGCAGAGCACTCGACTGTTAATCGAGTGGTTCCTGGTTCGAGTCCAGGTGCGGGAGCCCATTTTGGAAAGAAAACTTAGAAAATGTTTGGAAAAATAGCGCTAGTTGGCTCTGGTGAATGGCTGCCTGTCATGGCAGAAATTGAAAAAGATTTAATTGATAAAAATAAGCCTATTTATGTTCAACTTTCAACCGCTGCAGGGCAAGAGGGTGAAAATCGTTTAGAACATTGGAAAAACTTAGGCAAAAATCAAGCAAGCAGACTTGGGGTTGAACAAAGATGGCTTCCTGTTTTCGATAACGATTCAGCAAATGATGAGAATCTGGCAAAACAAATTGAAGGTGCAGGTTTGATTTATTTGAGTGGAGGAGATCCAACATACCTTTCAGAAAGTTTGAGAGATTCTTTAGTTTGGAAAACAATTGTTGAACAGTGGCAAAATGGAGTTTCCTTAGCAGGATGTAGTGCAGGTGCTATGGCTTTAACTAATTGGGTTCCCACAATGAGAATTCGTTTACATAAATCCAAGAATGAAGTTAAAGGATTAGGACTTCTTCCAAATTTAAGAGTTATTCCTCATTTTGACCGAATGGTGGGGTGGATTCCCGACATTATTACAAGATATTTAATGAACATTCCACCAGATGTGACTTTATTAGGAATAGATGAAAATACAGCTCTGGTAGGAAATTTAAGTGAGTGGGAAGTGAAAGGATTACAATCGGTTTGGATTTTAACTAAGGAAGGTCGGACAGAATACAAACCTGGTTCAAAAATATTTTTGAATTAATTCTGATGTTTATACCAATTAGCATATTCAGGAGCTAATGGTGTTTTTCCTAAAATTAAATCTGCTGCTTTTTCTGCCACCATCATTACTGGAGCATAAATATTTGCATTTGTTACATAAGGAAATACTGACGCATCAACAACTCTTAAACCATTAACTCCATGAACTCTCATTGTGTTTGGATTTACCACTGACATTTCATCTGTTCCCATTTTTGCTGTACAAGAAGGGTGATAGGCAGTTTCTCCATCTTTTGCTACCCACTGCAATATTTCATTAGGAGATGACACACTTGGTCCAGGTGAAATTTCGCCTCCATTAAATTCATCCATTGCTTTTTGGGTAAGAATTTTTCGGGCTATTTGTACGGCTTCAACCCATTCTTGTTTGTCTTGAGCAGTAGAAAGGTAATTAAATTTTATTGCAGGTTTTTCATATGGATTGGCACTTTTAATTCGTACATAGCCTCTGGCATCTGAATACATAGGTCCTATATGAACTTGATAGCCATGACCTTTAGCAGAAACAGTTCCGTCATATCGCACAGCAATTGGTAAAAAGTGAAACATCAAATTCGGATATTTAACTTGATCATTACTTCGAGCAAATCCACCACCTTCAAAATGATTAGACGCACCAGGACCTTTTCTAAAAAAAAGCCAAGCAGCACCAATAAATGGTCTTCTCCAAATTTGTAAGTTTGGCTGCAATGACACAGGTTTTTTACAAGAGTATTGCACGTAAACTTCTAAATGGTCCTGCAGATTTTGACCTACCCCAGGTAAATTTTGCACAACTTCAATATTTAGTTGACTTAAATAATTTTGATCTCCAATACCTGACAATTGTAAAATTTGGGGCGTATTGATTGCTCCGCCACATAGAATTATTTCTTTAGCTCTTATAAATTGTTTTTTCTTACCCAATAAAGTTCTAAATATTACATTAACTCCTACGGCAGTTTTTCCTTCAAAAATTACTTTTTCAACCATGGCACGAGTTCTTATTGTTAAATTTTTTCTATTTTTGATTGGATGAATATAGGCTCTGGCAGATGATAGTCTTCGTCCTCTTCTTACGTTTCTGTCAAAAGGGCCAAACCCTTCTTGCTTATAGCCATTAACATCATCTGTTAAAGAAAAACCGGCTTCAACACTTGCCTTAAAAAAAGCTTGAAACAAAGGATTTTTTGCTGGTCCTTTTTCAAGTTCTAATGGTCCGCTGTGACCCCTAAATATTTCATCTTTAACATGTATAGAATTTTCCATTTTTTTGAAATAAGGAAGACAATGCGCATAATCCCAATTCTCAACACCTTTATCTTGTGCCCATCTTTCATAATCCATGGGATTTCCTCGTTGAAAAATCATTCCATTTATGGAACCAGATCCACCTAATATTTTTCCTCTTCCGTGATAAATCTTTCTATTATTCATGAATTCTTCAGGTTCTGATTGATATTTCCAGTCATAAAATTTATTTCCAATTGGAAAAGTTAATGCAGCAGGCATATGTACATAAACATCCCACCAATAGTCAGGTCTTCCTGCTTCTAAAACTATTACTTCATTATTTGAATCTTCAGATAATCTGTTAGCTAAAACTGATCCAGCAGAGCCTCCACCAACAATTAAATAGTCATAAACTTTACTCAAATTATTGATCTTTCTGCTTCATCAACAAC
Source organism: uncultured bacterium (assembly GCA_963977775.1). Classification (GTDB taxonomy): domain Bacteria; phylum Actinomycetota; class Actinomycetes; order S36-B12; family UBA5976; genus ATZT02. Next base: position 3,957 of record CAXBQJ010000009.1, on the reverse strand, counting down.
ATTTGCTAAAAGCATGGCCCTGGTCATTGGACCTGTTCCACCAGGCATAGGTGCAAAAAATCCTGCAACATTTTTAACTTCAGGATCAATATCTCCAATAAGACCTTTTTCAGTTCTAGTAATTCCTACATCTAGAAGTGCAGATCCTGGCTTTATCATGTTTGGTTTTATTAAATGGGCAACTCCTGCTGCGGCGATAATAATATCTGCCTTTTTCGTGTGTTCAATTAAATTTTTAGTTCCCGTGTGGCAAAGAGTTACAGTTGCATTTTCTGTTTTTCTCGTCAGGAGTAATCCAATTGGTCTTCCTACAGTGATTCCTCTTCCAACAACTACAACTTCTTTTCCATCAATTGGAACTTCGTAAGCTCTTAATAACTCAACTATTCCTCGAGGTGTGCAAGGAAGGGGAGCCGGTTGACCTAAAACTAAGCGACCCAAATTTACTGGATGTAAACCATCAGCATCTTTTTTTGGATCCATCGCTTCTAAAGCTTGATTTGCATTCAAACCTTTTGGAAGAGGTAGTTGCACAATGTATCCCGTGCAGTTTTTATCTAAATTTAGTTTTTGAATTGCTTGCATAACATCAGATTGCGATGCACTGGCAGGTAATTCTACTTTGATAGAAGAAATTCCAACTTCAGCACAATCTTTATGTTTTCCACCAACATAAGCATGAGAACCAGGATCATCTCCAACCAAAATTGTGCCAAGACCAGGATGAATACCTTTAGCTTTTAAAATCTCAACTCTTTTTGCTAATTCATTCTTAACTTTTTGAGCAGTTAATTTTCCATCTAGAATAATTGCGACCATAATTCTCCTAGTTTATTGTTTCAAGTATTCAACAGATGCATCTGTAAGGAAATTCCACAAATGTTGGGCAAAGGATGAACGAACATAAACAAAATAATCATTTTTTTGACCACGATACAAAATTACTGGGCAGCGGGCTAGAACTGATTGCGCACAATCCCCAGACTTAAAGATTTTTGGATTTAAATCCAACTCCCAGCCATGCTCTAAAACTTCTCTTGAGTATTTGCCCGAAATTTTTACAAATGTTCTCTGGGCAGATACATCTGTTAATGAATAAAATTCATTTTCAAGTTTTATTCTTAATAATTTTTCGTGATTTAAATTTGCGCCAACTATTAGCCACCAATCAGGGCCTAAAGTTAAAATCGTAAATTTTTTTGATCTAAAAGTTTTACCAACTTTATTTGGTAGTTTTACACCGAGAGTTTTTTCTATTATCTTAAATCCTTTGGATGATGGATTAATTCGAAGATCAAGTGAAGTTGCAAAAGGAATTTCCTGAATTTGAATATTGCTATTTCCAAATTTTGCAGAATTTAATGGACTATTTAACATTTAACCATCCCTGCGCATATTTTCTTTATCGTAAAATACTGAATCTACAATTTCCACAGTTTCAAGGTTTGAGCCAATTGGAATTTGAACTTTTGAACCAATCTTATTTCTTCCATCGGCAATCATGGCTAAGGCAAAAGTCCTGTTTAAAACATCTGAGCGATAAGAGCTCGTAACATAACCAATGTGAGAATTTTTTGAATCTTTTGTAAATTGATCTTTTTCTAAAATATATGAACCTTCAGGTATTAAAACATTTCTATTTACTGGTAAAACTCCAACAAGTTGATGTCTTTTATCTCTTCTTGTGTCTGATCGAAGAAAAGATCTTTTCCCAATAAAGTCTTTTTTCTTTGAGACTATCCAATCCATTCCTAAATCTTGAGGAGTTTGAGTGCCATCTGTTTCTTGTCCAACAATTACAAATCCCTTTTCAGCTCTTAAGACGTGCATAGTTTCTGTACCATATGCAGTGACATTAAATTCTTTACCCTTTTTTATTACTTCTTGCCACAAATGTTTTCCATGCCAAGACTCAACATTTATTTCATAAGCAAGTTCTCCAGAAAAAGAAATTCTGGCAATTCTTGCAAAAATTCCTGCAACTTTTGCAAATCTATTTTCCATGAAAGGAAAACTTTCATTAGAAACATCTAAGTCAGGAGATAGTTTTTTCAATAAATTTCTTGATTTTGGGCCAACAAGAGCAACAGTTGACCAATGTTCAGTTACTGAAGTGCAAAATACTTTTAAATTTGGCCACTCAGTTTGCAGCCACTCTTCAAGCCAATCTAAAACTTTTGCAGCACCACTAGTTGTGGTAGTCATCAGAAATCTGTCTTGCGAAATTCTGGTGGTTACACCATCGTCAAACACCATTCCATCAACTCCGCACATCAAACCGTATCTACTGGATCCAATTTTTAGATTAGAGAACATGTTTGTATAAATTCGGTCAAGAAAAATACCTGCATCAGGACCTTGTATATCAATTTTTCCTAAGGTTGATGCATCCATAACAGCAACATCATTTCTTGCAGCTCTACATTCTCTTAAAACCGAATCATGCATATTTTCTTTTTCTAATGGGAAATACCAAGGTCTTTTCCATTGTCCAACATCTTCCATCGGAGAATTTACTTTTTCATGCTCCTCATGAATTGAAGTAGTTCTAATTGGATCAGAAAGAATTCCTATATCTCTTCCAGCGAAAGCAGAAAATGGAAAACCCACAAACGGTGGTCTAAAAGTTAAAGTACCAATTTCGTAAGGCTGTTTATTAATTAATTGTCCAAGAAGACCCATTGTGGTGGTTCCACTTGTTTTTCCTTGATCGTGTGCAGTTCCAATAGTTGTGTATCTTTTTATGTGTTCAATTGAACTTAAACCTGCACCAACAGCTCTTTTTAAGTCTCTTACGTTTGCATCTCTTTGAAGATCAACAAATGAGACTTTTTCTAACTCTTGGTTATCTAAAATTACTCCGTAATATGAAGCTGTTTGATTTTCAACTTTTTCAAATTCGCCATTTGCCCAACCAACTGAAGTTAAATTTGTTGGAAGTTTAGGCATTTTGAAAGCAGAAATTTTGTCATCCCAAATTGGTTTCAAATTTAAAAAAGTTGCTAGATGCACAGTTGGACTCCAGCCACCAGAAATTGCTAATAGATCTGCTGAAATTTCTTCATTCAAATTTTGGTCAGACATTTTCGAAGAAATAACAACACTTTTTAATGATCCGTCTTCCTCGGATTTGGTATCAATTACAACACTTGCAGGAAATACTTTAATCCCTAATTTTTCTGCTTTTTTTGAAAGCTTTTGAGAAATTTTTTCTCTGACATCAATAATTGCTTTGACTTTTGTGCCTGAGTTATGAATTCTAAACGCATCTTCGTAACCATAATCATCGATTGTAAATAGAACTGCTGCATTAAATAAGCCAACGCGATATTTATCGAGATAAGTTGCCGCAGCATGAGAAAGCATGATGCCAGGTCGATCGTTATTTGCAAAAACAAGTAATCGCTGCATCGCTCCTGTTGCTAAAACTATTTTTTTAGCTCTTATATGCCAAGTTCTAAATCTTGCAAAATCTTCAATTATTTGAGAACTTAAATGATCAGATCTTCTTTCTACTGCAACAACATAATTTTGATCATATAAACCAATTGCAGTAGTTCTTTGTAAATGAAGTAAATTATTATTTTTTAAAAACTTAACATCAATTTTTTGATTCAAATCTTTTAAATAACCACCTGGTTGAGGTTGGTCATCAATTAACATGACAGTTTGATTTTGTTTAAGATGTTTTTTGACTTCTTTTAATCCAGCAAAACCTGCTCCAATAATCAAAACATCTACATGTTTATATTTTTTGTCATATCGAGCTTCCTTTTTATTGTTGGGTAAATCTCCCACACCAGCAAGACTTCTAACTTCAAGTCCATCAACTAATTCAATTTTGGTTGCTGGCACCATAGGTTCGCCTGCACCTGAATCGATTTGTACTAAGGCATTTGGTTCTTCATAGCCAAGTCCAAAAACCCCTCTTGGACGAAAAAGATAAGAACTTTCTGT
>CAXBQJ010000008.1:0-14181 GCA_963977775.1 uncultured bacterium | reverse complement strand
GGTGAAGTTATAAAAATACCTAACCAAGATATATCTTTTTTAACAGAAATAATTGCAAAAGCTAAAATAATTGCACAGGCTGAAGCAATTGCAAATTCATACATATTTCCCCAAGGGGCTCTTTGCGCTGCAACACCTCTTAAAATCAAAGCAACTACTAAAAAAATTGCGATTAACCAATTTAAATTAAGTGCTATTCGATCAATTTTTGTGTTATTTTTATTTTGCGCTAAGGAAATTGAGAACAATACAAGATTTATTGCCGAGACAAATATTGCAAAATAAACTAAAAGATTACTTAAACTATTTGCACTCATATTGATCTTGTCTTAATTGTTTTAATCTTTGCTCCAAATTTTGCTAGCAACTTATCTATATCTTTCTCTACTTTATAACTATGACTTTTTGCTACTCCAGCTATTTCAATTACACTACTTGACTTAGAGGAGTTAAGCATTTTGATCCAAATCTTTCTTCGCGAAACCCCTAAACCAAAAAACATCCCAAGCATGGCAAAAATTGCTCCCAGCAAAGCAATAAATCTGCCTGGCTCATATGCAATTTGAAACGACGCAAATTGATTAACTTGATCAAATGTAACCTTTAGCCCATTAGATGAAGTAAAAGTTTGGCCAGGAACTAATTCTTCTAATCCAATTTGATTCATATTAGAAGTATCAAGTTTGTAAATACTTTGAGAAATTCCTTGATTAACACCCAAATCACCCTGCCAAAGTGACATAAATATTTTTGGATTATCTAGAGCAGGAAATATTGAAATTGGACCTTGAACTGGATCAACTAAGGCCGTAGGTAAAAATCTTGCCTGAATACCAATTTGTGGATTTACATCAGCAATTTTTACAACTCCTGTTGATGAAAAATTTGCATCTTGCGGCAAAAATACTACTGAATCTGAAAAAATTATCTCATTGTCTTTATTGCGAACAGTTATTTTTGGAGCATATCCATGACCAGTTAAATATATTTTCGTTCCGTCTATGCTAAAAGGTTTATTCACAAAAACATCAAGTTCTTTATTTTCATTTAATGTTAAGTTAGCAATAAATTTTCGAGGTGCACCAGTTTGATTTTTGCCTCTTTCAAAATCAACTTGAAAATCATTAAGTTTAAAAAAGAAATCTGGCATATTAGCTATTGAAAAAAATCTTCCAGCTCTAAAATCATCATATTGAGTTAAGGTATTTGAAAACCCATTTCCCTCTTTAACAATGACTGTGCCTCTATAACTAAACAATGCTCCAAAAGCTAAAGCAGCAGTTAAAATAATTAAGCTTGCATGAAAAACTAAATTTCCTGCTTCTCTGCTGTATCCTTTTTCAATTGTCACAGTGTTTTTACTTATTAATGTTCTCCAACCATTATCTTTAGCAAGTTTTTCAATTTGCTGTAAATTCGATTTTCTTATTTTTACTTTTTTATAACCTTCAAATTTATTTATTTTTTCTGGTGCTTTAGTTGGTTTTTCTCCCAAATTTTTCCAATATATTGATAAACGTGGAATCACACAGCCAATAATTGAAATCATTAAAAGAATGTAAATTGCAGAAAACCAAAATGATCCATATACGTCAAAGAAGTTCAGTTTTTCAAAAATCGAAGATAAGCCTGGATTTTGCTCTTTCCAATTATTTACTTTCAAAATTGAAGCACTTTTTTGTGGCAAAAGTGAACCAGGAATGGCTGCAAGTGCAACTAAGAGAAGTAACAATAAAGCTGTATTCATACTGGTTAGTTGTCGCCAAGTCCATCTTGTGAAACCAATGAAATTTAAAGGCGGTAGCACAGTTTCAGTTCTTTGTTTTGCTGAAATTTGTTTCATAAGAGTGGACTAAATCCCGACATTAATATTCTTAATTGAATGCTTATTTCACTCCACAATCCTGATACCAAGAGTAAACCTAAAATAATAAGTAGAATTCCACCAAAATTTATAAATATTTTTTGCCTAATTCTTAACCATTGAATTGCAGAGAAAGACTTATCAATTATTAATGTCAATATTAAAAAAGGTAAGCCAAGTCCAAGTGCGTAAACAAAAGATAAAATTGCACCTCTTTGAATAGTTGCTTGATTAAATGCTAAAGATTGCACAGCAGCCAATGTTGGACCAATACAAGGTGTCCAACCAATTGCAAAAACTATTCCAAGAATTGGTGCACCAAATATTCCTTGTTTGGCAGGATTTTTTATCTTAAATTGCCTATTAAAAATATTTATGATTCCCAAATAATTTAAACCTAAAATAATAATGATGAATCCAAAAATTCTTTCAATCAATAATCCATTTTTTATTAACCAACCACCTAAACTTCCAAAAAACATACCAATTGAAACAAACACCAAACTAAATCCTAAAATAAATAGAAATGTTGCAATTAAAGCACTGCTTCTTTTAAATTTTTTTTCTTCAGTTGAACCAAAACCAGTAATAAATGACAGGTAACCTGGCACCAGAGGTAAAACACAAGGCGATAGAAAAGATGTTATTCCCGCAAGAAAAGCAATAATTAGAGCAATAAATAAAGATCCTTGAGAAATTGAGTTCATTCTTCTATCAATTCTTCAATGAATCCTTGAATTAATGATTTGTCAATTGGACCAAGTTGTCTTGCTGCAACTTTTCCATTTTTATCAATCAAAATAGTTGAAGGAATAGCATTTGCAGGGAGTGAATCCTTAAAACCTAGAAGTAAAATTCCATCTCTATCGTAAATATTTGTGTATGTGATATTGAAATTTTCAATAAATTTATTTGCTGCCACCTTAGAATCTCTAATATTTATGCCCACAAATACGACATTATTATTTTTAAATTTCAAAAATAGCTCTTCTAATTCTGGAGCTTCTTTTCGACACGGACTACACCATGATCCCCATACATTTACTAAAACAACTTTATTTTTTAAATTATTAAGATCAACCGGATTATTTAAAAATTCAGTTTTTTCAAAACTAGGTGCAAAAATTCTTTCATTATTTTTGAGAAAAACTGAGGTTCCATCTCCTGAAACAAAGCCAGTTTCAGAATCACTTTTTATATTCGAAGTTGGTGTGGCACAAGATGTAAGAATTAATGAACAAACAAGAAATAAAAAACTACGCCCCAGAAATTTTGCTTGCATCTTTTAATAGATCCGCTGCTGGTTCTTGATATTCGACTGCACTTAAATTATCTCCGTCAAAAATAAATGTGGTAACACTTGCAAGACTGCACTGCCTTCTTCTGGGATCATGCACAAAAGAGCGACCTTCAGCAGACAAGCGAGCAATCCAAATCGGTAGCTGATGTGAAACAAGTAGTGCTTCTTTACCTTTAACACTATCTCTTGCAGAAAATATTGCAGTTCGCATTCGATCCGCAACTTTTTTGTACGGCTCTCCCCAAGAAGGTCGAAAAGGATTTCTTAAATGCCACCAATTTTTTGGATCACTTAAGGCGCCATCTCCAACTGAAACTTTTTTGCCTTCAAATACATTTTCCGCTTCAATTAATAGGTCATCTGTTTGAATTTCTAAATTAAGTTTTTTCGCAGTAGGACTAGCAGTTTGTTGTGCTCTTTCCAAAGGAGAAGAAACTATTAAAGCTAGGTTTTTGTTTGAAAAAAAATCTGCTGCTCGATCAGCCATTCTTAAACCTAAATCTGAAAGTTTATAACCAGGTAATCTTCCATAAAGAATTTTCTCTGGATTAAAAACTTCGCCATGTCTTAAAACATGGATGAGAGTTTTAGTTGTCATCTAAATTCTTAATGTCTGCGACGCATAGAGCCACGACGTTTGCTTGGACGCCAAACATTGTCGCCATTTTCTATCGCGGCTAAGCGTAATTTTTCACCATGTGCAGCTAGTGCATCTATAAGAATTGAAACATTTGGAGATTCTGCCTGCACATCAACTCTTAAACCATGTTCTTGAGCAGCTTGTGCTGTTTGTGGTCCAATTACTGCCACAACAGTTGATGCATGAGGTTTACCAGCAATTCCAACTAAATTTCTTACAGTGCTTGCTGAAGTAAATAACACAGCATCAAATCCACCAGTTTTAATTTGTTCTCTAGTGTGAGCTGGAGGTGGTGCTGCTCTTACAGTTCTAAAAGCAACAATGTCTTCAACTTCCCAACCTTTTGCTTGCATTCCTTCAACTAAAGTTTCAGTTGCAATATCGGCTCTTGGTAAAAACACGCGGTTAATTGGATCTAAAACTTGATCATATTTTGGCCAAACTTCAAGCAAGCCTTCTGAGTTGTGTTCTTTTGTTGGGAATAGATCTGGTTTAACACCAAATTCAACTAAAGCATCAATTACTGGTTGACCAATTGCAGCAACTTTTAATCCTGCAAATGCTCTTGCATCTAATCCATATTCCACAAATTTGTCTCTTACTGCTCTTACTGCGTTTGTACTTGTGAAAACAACCCATTGGAATCTGCCTGAAACAAGTCCATGAACTGCTCTTTCCATTTGTTGTGGAGTTCTTGGTGGTTCAACTGAAATCGTGGGAACTTCTATAGATACTGCACCATAAACAGCTAACATTTTTTGGAAATCTTCAGCGTCTTCTTTAGTTCTTGGCACTAAAACTTTCCAACCAAATAAAGGTTTATTTTCAAACCATTGATATTTATCACGATGATTTAAAGCGTCTCCTACAACAATTACTCCCGGACCTGATTGTCTTGCTGCTTTTGCAACGACAGCAATATTTTCAAGCGTTGAAACAATTGTTCTTTGGTCAGTTGTACTGCCATCCCTTGTTACAGAAATTGGAGTCGCAACATCTCTACCGCGAGCAATTAAGGCACTTGCAATTGCTGGTGCTTTATCTGCAGCGTTAATAATCACTATTGGAATATTTGGATCCAAATGTAGTGACCAATCAATAGGTTCAGAACCATTAATGATGTGTACTTCTTTTCCTTTATTTGCAAAAAGAGAAATTCCTGCATGTGTTGGCACTGCGGTTATTGGTGATACTCCAGGAATATATTCAAATTCAATTTTTGATTTTGCCAAAGTTGAAACTTCAACAGCTAAAGCATCTTCTACAACTGGATCTCCCGCGCAAAGTCTTACAACAACAGCACCTTCTTTTGCTGCATCAATTGCAATACGAGCTCTTACTGCAGGTGCCATTGGTACACCATCTTCATCAACTGCTGCCACAACATCTGCATTTGGATTTGCATGAGTTGAAGCAATTTCCATAGTGTTTACATCAGCAATAATTAACTCTGCTTCTTTTATTGCATTAATGCCACGCAAAGTAATCAATTGCGGATCACCTGGTCCTGCCGCCACATATTTAACTGGCAGCACAATAACTTTTTTCTTTGTCAATTTTTACCTTTCGCTATACAGCTTTACGTTGTTCGTGAAATGCAAGTATTTGTAATTCTGAAGCTAAGTCAACTTTTCTTACGTCTACGCCTTCTTTAACACTTAAATGAACCGGAGCAAAATTTAAAATACTTCTGATTCCTGCTTTAACTAAACGATCACAAACTTCTTGAGCACTTTCTGCCGGAGTTGCAACAACTCCTAAACGTGCACCACTTTCTTTTATTACACTTTCTAAGTCACTTAAAGCATGAACTAAAAGTTCAACTGTTTTTCCTTCTGCGCCACATTTAACTTTTGTTCCAATCAAAGTTTGATCTGCATCAACTAAAGCAACAACTCTAAAACCTCTTGAGCCAAAACCACCGTAGTGAGCAAGTGCTCTACCTAAATTTCCTACTCCAACTATTACAACTGACCAATCATTATTTAATCCCATTTCGCGAGAAATTTGATAACGCAAAAACTCCACGTCATAACCAACACCTCTTGTGCCATAGGAACCAAGGTGGGAAAGATCTTTTCGAAGCATGGCTGAAGAAACTCCAGTTAAGGCTGCTAATTCTTCTGATGAAACTCTTATTTGGTTTGAGTCTGCAAGTTGGGAAAGGGCACGAAAATAAGCGGGCAACCTAGAAACTGTTGCTTCAGAGATTTTCGGTTGATTGCCAATCCTCATTTTTGATGATGGGAGTTTTGATGGCATATCTACAAAGGTACACATTTGTGCAAAAAAGCACAAATCCTCTCACAAAAGAGACAATTACAAAAGGGCTTTTCGTAATCTCTCAGGATCAACTTTCCAAAAATCATGCTGTTTGCCATCAACAAAGGTGACAGGAATTTCTTCGCCATATTTATGCATTAATTCAGTGTCATTTTGAATTTCTTGGATTTCAAATTTTTCATTCATCTGGTTACAAACAGAGGAAATTATCTTGATTGCGTCATCACAAAGATGACAACCAGGCTTAACTAAAACTTTTACACGTGCAGTTATGAAAAATCCACCAACTTAAAGTGGGGAAAGCTGGCTGAGGGGAAAATCAGCCAGCCTCTACGAATGATTCGCGCAAGTATTCAGAAACTGCTGCTTCTGGAACACGAAATGATCTACCAACGCGTACAGCTGGCATGGTGCCAGAATGCACTAGTCGATAGACAGTCATTTTGGATACTCGCATTGATGAGGCAACTTCTGCCACAGTCAAGAAACGAACTTCGCCTAAAGGTCTTTCAGGGCTTGAAGCCATTTTTGATGCCTCTTTCTTTACACGCTTTAAAGCCTTCCCTAAGCCTTAAAGTTGCGTGTGATGTAACGGTATAACTTCGGTGCTTGTTAGCACAAGAGAGGTGGGGGGTAATCAACGAGAAGCCGGCATGCTATTGAGGAGAAAATGAGTAGAGAGAAAATTGGGATTTGGACTCAAATTTTCAATAATTACAAATAAAATCTTTAATTAGGGTTCAAAAAATAAATTTTGTTTGTTCCCGTAGTCTTAACATCCAAAGTATTTAAAGGAAATTGAATTTTATGAACATTGCAATAGTTGGAACTGGAAATATGGGTAAAGCCATATTAAAAGGTTTACTAGATAACAATTTTCCTAAATCAAATATTTTAGCATTAACTAAATCAAGTGAATCTAAAGATAAAGTTTCCCAAGAATTTGGAATTAAAACAAGTAATGATTTATCTTTAATTAAAGATTTCGATGTAATAATTTTAGGAATTAAACCTCAAAGTATGAATGAAGTTTTAATAGAATTAAATAAACATATAAATAATAATTCTTTGATAATTTCTTTAGCAGTTGGAGTTACTACCAAAAAAATAGAAGAAACTTTAAATATTTCTCAAATAAAAGTTGTCAGGGCAATGCCAAATACTCCTGCCCTAGTTGGTAAAGGTGTTACTGGAATTGCAAAAGGAACTTTTGCAGGTGAAAAGGAATTAAAGATTGCAAATGATTTATTGTCTAATGTTGGAAAAGTTTTTGAAGTTGATGAAAAACTAATTGATGTTTTGGCAGCAACTTCAGGTTCTGGTCCTGCTTACTATTTTTATGTAACAGAAAATCTTATAAAAGCAGCAACTGATTTAGGACTTGATAAAGATTTAGCGAAAACTCTCGTTGAGAATACTTTCTTTGGCGCAAGCCAACTTTTAGAACAATCTGCAGAAGATGCTTCGGAATTAAGGAAAAAAGTTACTTCACCAAAAGGCACAACTTTAGCTGCGTTGGAAGAATTAGATAAAAATAATTTTGCTGAGATTTGGAAAAAAGCCCTATCTGCAGCAATTAAAAGAGCAGATGAAATAAGTAAGAATTAAATTATTCTGCAGCAGTATTTACTGGTGGTAAATCTGGTAGAGCTTGTTTTGCTTCACTTGAGAAAGTGAATTTTCTAGTATCACTTGTCTTTTTGTCAGCATCTGCAGCTTTTCCTTCAACACCGATTACCACAATGCTGCCAGCTTTCAATTCGCCAAACAAAATCTTTTCACTCAAAACATCTTCAATTTCTCTTTGAATAGTTCTTCGCATTGGTCTTGCTCCAAGTGATTGGTCATAACCTAAATCAACTAACAATTCTTTAGCTTGATCTGTTAAAACTATGCCCATGTCTTTGTCCTTCATGCGCTCTTCCAAAGAGGCAATCATGAGATCAACAATTTGTAATATTTCTGGTCTAGTTAATTGATGGAACACAATTACATCATCAAGTCTGTTTAAAAATTCTGGACGGAAATGTTGTTTTAATTCTTCATTAACTTTTGATTTCATGCGATCATAATTTCCTGAGACATCATCACCAACAGAAAAACCTAAACCTACACCTTTAGAAATATCTCTACTTCCAAGATTTGTTGTCATGATGATCACAGTGTTCTTGAAATCAACCATGCGGCCTTGCGAGTCAGTTAGTTTTCCATCTTCCAAAATTTGAAGTAAAGAGTTGAAAATATCTGGATGCGCTTTTTCAACTTCATCAAATAAAACAACTGAGAAAGGTTTTCTTCTAACTTTTTCAGTTAACTGACCACCTTCTTCATAGCCAACATAACCTGGAGGTGAACCAAATAATCTTGAAACTGTATGTCTTTCAGAATATTCAGACATATCAAGCATGATGAGAGAACTTTCATCGCCAAATAAGAATTGAGCTAAAGTTTTAGAAAGTTCAGTTTTTCCCACACCTGATGGGCCTGCAAAAATAAATGAACCGCCAGGTCTCTTTGGATCCTTTAATCCAGCTCTCGTTCTTCTAATTGATTTAGATAATGCTTTTATTGCATCTTCTTGACCAATTACACGTTTGTGAAGTTCTTCTTCCATACGAAGAAGTCTTTGAGATTCAGCTTCAGTCAGTTTTGCTACAGGTACACCTGTTGACATTGCTAAAACTTCAGCAATTAAGTCATCATTTACTTCAGCCACAACATCAAGATCTCCGGCTTTCCATTCACGTTCACGTTCGTTCTTTTCTGCAATTAAAGTTTTTTCTTTATCACGCAAAGCCGCAGCTCTTTCAAAATCTTGTGCATCGATAGCAGATTCTTTTTCTTTTCTTACATCAGCAATTTTGTTATCAAATTCTCTTAAATCTGGAGGAGCAGTCATTCGATTAATTCTTAAACGAGCACCAGCTTCATCGATTAAATCAATTGCTTTATCTGGAAGTTGACGATCATTAATGTAGCGATCAGCCAAAGTTGCGGCTGAAACTAAAGCAGAATCTGTAATGGTTACTTTGTGATGGGATTCATATCTATCTCTTAAACCTTTAAGAATTTCAATCGCATGAGAAACACTTGGTTCTTGAACTTGGATAGGTTGAAAACGACGCTCCAGAGCTGCATCTTTTTCAACATATTTACGATATTCATCCAAAGTTGTGGCACCAATTGTTTGGAGTTCACCGCGAGCAAGCATTGGTTTTAATATTGAGGCTGCATCAATGGCACCTTCAGCAGCACCTGCGCCCACTAAAGTATGCATTTCATCAATAAACAAAATGATGTCTCCGCGAGTGCGAATTTCTTTTAATACTTTCTTTAATCTTTCTTCGAAATCTCCACGATATCTAGATCCTGCAACAAGAGAGCCTAAGTCAAGTGTGTAGAGCTGTTTATCTTTTAGAGTCTCTGGCACAGTTCCCCGAACAATCATTTGGGCAAGACCTTCAACTACCGCAGTTTTTCCAACCCCTGGTTCACCAATTAAAACAGGATTATTTTTAGTTCTGCGAGAAAGAACTTGCATGACTCTTTCAATTTCTTTTTCTCTACCAATTACTGGATCAAGTTTTCCATCTCGTGCTGCTTGAGTTAAATTTCTACCAAATTGATCTAAAACCAAAGAGGTGGAAGGTGTTCCTTCATTTGGGGCACCTGAAGTTAGAGGTTCTTTTCCTTGATAACCAGAAAGTAATTGAATAACTTGTTGGCGAACTCTATTTAGATCAGCACCAAGTTTTACTAAAACTTGTGCAGCTACTCCTTCGCCTTCTCTGATAAGTCCAAGCAAAATATGTTCTGTACCAATGTAATTGTGCCCAAGTTGGAGTGCTTCTCTTAGAGAAAGTTCTAATACTTTTTTTGCTCGCGGAGTAAATGGAATATGTCCTGATGGAGCTTGTTGTCCTTGTCCAATAATTTCTTCAACTTGAGAACGAACAGATTCAAGTGAAACACCTAAAGATTCTAAAGATTTTGCTGCAACGCCTTCGCCTTCATGAATTAAACCTAAGAGAATATGTTCTGTACCAATGTAATTGTGGTTGAGCATGCGTGCTTCTTCTTGCGCAAGAACAACTACGCGTCGTGCTCGATCAGTAAATCTCTCGAACATTTTTCTTAAGCCACCTTCACTCAACTTTGCGGAAAATCTTTTTTCCTCTATATCTATAGTACGTGTCTGGTTTTAATTAGCAAATCCAACCTAAAAGTAGGCTGATTCTGCCTATAAGTAGTAGTCAAAAACCACATAGGCAACAACAGTTAGTGTGCCTTAATTTTTGTTGCAAAACTATTGCAAATGTTTAATCATTCTGGTGTTACCCAAGGTGTTTGGTTTAACTTTGTCTAAATCTAAAAACTCTGCAACACCAACGTCGTAACTTTCTAATAATTGTTGATAAATTTCTGGCTCTACTGGAGTTCCTTTAATTTCAGTAAATCCATGTTTTGTAAAAAATTTTGTCTCAAAAGTTAAACAAAATATTCTTTTAACTCCCAATTGGTTTGCTCTATTTATTAATGCTTCTAGAAGTAAAGAACCGTAACCTTTTCCTTTAAATTCTGGAAAAACTGCGACAGTTCTAACTTCTGCTAAATCTTCCCATAAAACATGGATTGCACCTGCTCCTAATAATTGATTATCTTTTTCTATTACCAAAAAATCTGGCACAGCTTCATAAAGTGTGACTGTTGCTTTTGAAAGTAATCTTCTTTCAGGTGCATAAGTATCCACTAGTTTTCTTATGTTTTTTACATCACTTGTTTTTGCAGGTCTTATGTGAATTTGTGACATTTTATTGAGGTTTGACTAATGGAAATAAAACAGTTTCTCTAATTCCTCTTCCAGTTAACATCATTAAAACTCGATCAATTCCCATTCCTTGACCACCTGCTGGTGGCATGCCATATTCCAATGCACGTAAAAAATCTTCATCAATTTGCATTGCTTCATCATCGCCACCAGCGGCAAGTTTTGCCTGAGCTACTAAACGATTTCTTTGTTCAATTGGATCATTTAATTCTGTGTAACCAGTTCCTATTTCTGCACCAAATGCAACTAAATCCCAACGTTCTGCAAGTTTTGGATTATTTCTGTGGTGTCTAGTTAAAGGAGCAACATCAGTTGGGAAATCACAATAAAAGGTCGGCAATTCTGTTTTATCTTCTAAAAGATGCTCGTAGAGTTCCAAAACAACTTGACCTCTTGTCCATTTAGGATCATGAGAAATCTTTAATTTGTCACAAATTTTTCTTAAAGTTATTTCTGGAGTTTCAGAATTGATTTCTTCACCTGTGGCTTTACTTAAACCTTCGTAAACTTTTACTACTGGCCAATTACCACTAATATCAAATTCTTTATGATTTCCATCGTCATCCCAATGTCTTGCAATTTCTTTTCCATAAACTGACTTAGCAGCTTCTTGAATAATATTTTGAGTTAACTCACGCATTTTGTCGTAATCACTGTAGGACTGATACATCTCAAGCATTGTAAATTCTGGATTATGAGATGAATCTGCTCCCTCATTTCTAAAATTTCTGTTAATTTCAAAAACTTGATCAATTCCACCAACTAATAATCTTTTTAAATAAAGTTCTGGTGCAATTCTTAAAAATAGTTGCATGTCATAAGCATTAATGTGGGTTTTAAATGGTCGAGCATTTGCACCACCATGTAAAACTTGCAACATGGGAGTTTCAACTTCCACAAAACCTCTTGAAGTTAAAGATTTTCTAATACTTGCCACAACATTTGACCTGACATGAAGCATTTCTCTTGCTTCTGGTCTCACAATCAAATCCACATATCTCATCCGAACTCTTTGTTCAAGATCATGTAATCCGTGATGTTTATCAGGCAATGGTTTTAAAGCTTTACTGGTTAAAACCCATTTACTTGCTTTAACTGAAAGTTCACCTCTTTTTGTGGTCACAACTTCTCCAGTTAAACCAACTAAATCACCTAAATCTATGTTGTCTTTCCAAAAATCTAATGACTCTTCGCCAACCGCATCTGCGGCAATCATTATCTGTAAATCTGCTGAACCATCTCTTAAAGTTGCAAAAATTAATTTTCCAGCAATTCGATTTAACATGACTCTTCCGGCAATACTTACTATTTTTCCAGTTTTTGATTCTGGTGCTAAATCTTTAAATTCATTTCGAACCGAAATTAAGGAGTGATCTGGATAAAAACCAACTGGGTATGGATCAATTCCTTGAGAAACTAATTTTGCAAGTTTTTCTCGCCGAATTTGTTCTTGCTCATTCAAATCCAAATTTAAATCTTCACTCATAGTAAGTAAAGACTACTTGTTCTTTTCAAAAACTAAACGTAAGCCTTCCAAAGTCAAGTCTGGTTCGTGATGAGTGATTGTGCGAGATTCTTCAACAACTAAAGGTGCAAGACCACCAGTTGCAACAACTGCATTCAAAGGACCAATTTCATCAATTATTCTCTCAATAATTCCATCTACTTGACCTGCAAATCCATAAAGTGCTCCCGATTGCAAAGCTTCTACAGTATTTTTTCCAACAACACTTCTTGGTTTAACAAATTCAACTTTTCTTAATTGAGCAGCTCTATTTGCAAGTGCATCTAGAGAAATTTCTATTCCTGGGGCAAGACTTCCCCCTAAAAATTCTCCTTTGTCACTTACCACATCAAAATTTGTAGATGTACCAAAATCAACAACTACAGATGGTCCACCATGTCGAGAAAAAACTGCTAATGAATTTGCTATTCGATCAGCACCAACTTCTTTTGGATTATCAGTATTAATTGGAACCCCAGTTTTAGTTCCTGGTTCGATTATCACAGTTTTAACTTTTGGAAAATATCTTTCAAGCATCCAACGCATTTCTCTTAATACTGCTGGAACAGTTGAACAAAGTGAAATACCTGTTACTGCAGGTTGATCTTTTAATAAACCTTTAAATGTCAAAATTAATTCATCAGCAGTTGAGTTAGCATCTGTTTTAGTTCGCCAATTATTAACTAATTTCTCTTTGTCATAAAGACCTAAAACGGTATTTGTATTTCCAACATCAATTGTTAAAAGCATTTATCTATCTCCTAGCAACTCCAAATTAATTAGCTTCTTAGCTAATAGTTCTCAGGTCACCACCTATATCTAACACGGGAGCTGAATGAGTTAATGCACCCACGGCTAAATAATCCACACCAGTTTGTGCAATTTTGCGTGCATTTTCAAAAGTAATACCACCACTTGCTTCAAGTTTTACTTTTGTTTGTGTTAATTCAACAGCTTTTTTTAAATCTTCCAATGAAAAATTGTCCAATAAAATAAGCTTTACATCTGTGGTTAATACTTCTTTGAGTTGATCTAGATTATCTACTTCTATTTCAAGTTCTAGTTCAGGAAATTTGTCTTTAACTTTTGAAATTGCTTTTGAAATCGAACCTGCTGCAACTATGTGATTATCTTTAATTAAAGCTTGATCATTCAAACTCATTCGGTGATTTAATCCACCACCGCATCTAACAGCGTATTTCTCTAAAACTCTCAAACCTGGAGTTGTCTTTCTAGTGTCACGAACTTTTGCTTTAGTATTTTCAATTTCTCTAACCCATTTGTTTGTCATCGTTGCTATGCCACTTAAGTGTGATAAAAAATTGAGAGCAGTTCTTTCAACAGTCAATAAATCGATTGTTGGTCCGATCACTGAAAGTAATGTGGTGTTGGCATTTACTTTTTCACCATCTTTTACTTTTTGTTCTATTTGAATTTGACCTTTACCAATCGCATAAAAAACTAAACTTGCTACGTCAATTCCAGCTACTAAACCTTCTTTTCGGGAAACCAAATCTAATTGAGACTTTTGAGTTTCAGGAATTGTAGATAATGAAGTCACATCGCTTCCACCCATTAAATCTTCAGAAATTGCCAAATCAATAAGTGCTTTAATTAACTCTGGCTCTAGGTTGTCTCTTCTTAAATTTTCTTCAATTTGTTGTTTATTTATCAATTTTTACCCATTCTGATTTATTGCTTTTTCATAAAGCTCTAATTTACCCTCATTAAATTTGGCATTAATTCTAACTAACCATCTTTC
>CAXBQJ010000007.1:0-15471 GCA_963977775.1 uncultured bacterium | reverse complement strand
AAAGATTGATTCCAGATGCATCAGATAGTTGAATATGCAACTGAGGATGCGCACTAACGATGTCACCATCTTTGAATGTACTTGTATCTAGATAAGCGAGCATCTCAGGTCCAACCACATCTGAAGAAGCATTGGTTCCTAGTCCACCCACAACCAAAGATTGGTCTACACCATAAGCTTGATTATCCCGAAACCAATTAAAACTAAATTCCAACTTGGTGCAAATGCTAAAACTAAAATTCCAAGCCCGGTCAAAAGTGTGCCCAAGGATCCGGCATAAGACCCTTTTACTTTGTCCACTAAATAAGTGGTAATTACCACACCAACTAACCCACTAAATCCTGTTAAAGCAAATAATCTTCCCCCAATTTCAATATCTAAATTAAATTTATTTATATAAAAGGGAACTAAAACTCCATAACCTGAAACAAATCCACCAATAATACCAATAGTTGCAATTCCTGCTCGAACACTTAATTTATTTAAAACTAAATTTGACATCTAAAAAATTTCAAGTTGCGTCTTGATCAAACTTTTTTTGTACCTGGGGCTTTGTTTCTTCCTTATCTTCAAATACATTGTCAGTAATTTTCTTGGTATCTAATTTTGAAAGTCCCTTTAAATCCATATCTTTAATGCCTGCAGATTCAACAATGTCATCTTTGGCTTTTGAGGCCATATCTCTAATGTTTCTTAAAGTCTTTATTCCTTGAGCTATATATTTAGGAAGTTTTTCTGGACCCACAACCAAAAGCCCAATAATGGCAATCACTAGAAGTTCAAAAAATCCAATATCTAACAATGAAATAACTTTCTAGGCGATGAAAAACTCTTATGTATCAAGATACTAAAGCACTAGACCTCAAGGAAACAGGCAGTGCTCGAATCACTAAAATTGAGAAGACTTAAAAAACCTGGCAAGGAGAATTCCTACTTTGAGTGAAAAGCCGATTGTTGCTGTTTTATTAGGTGGTCGTAACTCAGAAAATTACCGATCATGTTTATCAAGTAAAGATGTAATTGATGCTTTAGAAGCTAAGGGCTACTTGGTAAAGGCTTACGGCATGACTATGGAAGCAAACTGGGTTGAATTCAATGATCTTGCTTCTTTAAGAAATAGCTTAAACAAAGAAAACTTTGAATTAACTGATGAAGCCATTAAAGATATTAAAGATACAAAAACCTCAGTGCTTCCACCAGAATCTCTTTTAGAATCCCCTGTCGTATTTTCAACTCTTATGGGTGCTTGGGCATCAGATGGAACTGTGCAAGGACTTTTAGAAACAGAAATTGTTAGATTTGTTGGCTCAGATACTTTAGGTGCTGCAATTTCTACAGATAAGCCAACATCAAAATTGTTGATGCAATCAGTACAAATTCCGACACCTGCCTTATCTATTATTAATGATAAAAATTGGAGAAGAGATCCACTTTCTTGTGTAGCAAGAGCAAATGCATTAAAAATGCCTGTGGTTGTGAAACCAGCTAGAGGAAGTAATGGAGTAGGAATAACTTTTACAAGAGTGCCCCGAGACTGGAAAAAGAATATAGAAATAGCCAGAAATTTTGATGGCCGAGTAATTGTAGAAAAATATCATGAACCAAAACACTTAATCGAATGCAATATTATCGAAGATGAAAAAAGAAAAACTATAACAAGTGAAATTATTGAAACAAAACTAAATAAATCAGAAAAAGTCTTCAATTTTATTGTGAGAAATGATAAATCTAAATATTCATTTGAAAAGGCAAAAGATTTAGATGCAGAAGTAGTCAAATTAGTACAAGAATATGCAAACAAAACTTTTGAAGTTCTAAAATTATCAGGTTATGCTCAAATCGAAATGATGATAGATAAAGAAGGCGAACTATTAGTTATTGAAGTCAACAGTCAACCTTATCTTGGCAAAGATGGATCTTTTGCTCTTTCTTGGAAAGAAAAAGGAATGAAATATGAGGACGTTATTGATTCAATCGTGAAAGAAGCTTTAGAGCGTCCTGTGGGCTTAATTTGAATTTAACTCTTCCATTAGAGCTAAATCTAATTGGATTTTTTATTGCTGCTTTTGCAGTGTTTGTCATTGGTTTAGCAAAATCTTCTGTTCCGGCTGCTGCAACCATGCCAGTTGGTTTATTTGCCCTAGTAATTCCTGCCAAATTATCTGTAGGTGCAATAGTTCCCCTTTTGATTTTGGGAGATGTAATGGCACTTCTTGCCTATAGAAAGTCTGGACGTTGGGATATTGTGGCAAGAATTTTGCCATCAGTTTTTGTTGGAATGGTTATTGGGTATTTTCTTTTATCTTGGTCAACATCCAGAGAAGTTGCTTACGTTATTGGTGCAATTTTAATTTTTACTGCAATTTATGAAATAAGAAAAAGATTAAAACACGAAAAATTAGAAGAACACGAAAAAGCAAATTTAAAACAAAGAAAAAAGATAACAGCACAACTTATGGGAGTTTTAGTGGGAATTATGACTATGACTGCAAATTCAGCTGGTCCAATATTTTCTCTCTATCTTTTACATCTTCAACTTCCTATGCAAACATTTGTGGGCACAAATAGTTGGTTATTTTTCATTATCAATACTTCTAAAATTCCATTCAATGCTCACTTAGGAATAATTACTTTAGAAACATTAAAACTTGCTATTTATCTAGCACCTTTTGTAATCATTGGTGCATTATTTGGACAAAAGATTATGCAGAAATTAAATCAAAGAGCTTTTGAATATGCTGCTTTAATTTCCACTTTGATTGCTGGTGTTTTGCTCTTTATTCCCCGTTAATTCTTCAATTTCTTTAACAACATTTTCATAAACTTTAGATATTTCCTCCAAAGAAACACTTCCCTCTCTAACTAAGACTGGAAGTTCAGTTGATAAATCAAGAATGGAAGATAAAGAATTTGGATTTAAAATGCCAGCATCTAAATAAACTGAGATGTCATTTCCAAATTGAGCTTTTATGTCATTAATTGAAGTAGCTAGAGATTGACCAACTTTATTTGGACTAGAAGTTGCAACCATTTCTTCTTCACCCAGAATTTCTGTTACAACAGGATGAAGGGGCATTCTGACAGAAACAACATTTGGAACAATTCCTTTATTCCATAGCAAATTATTCAAACCTTTATTGATTATTGTTAAAGATCCAGGCCAAAAGTTTAAAAGTTTATTTTTAGATTCATCTGTAATCCCAGCACAAATTTTATGTAAAAGTGAGATGTTTGAAACAAAAATAGTTAAAGGAGTTTTAGGTGTTTGGCTCTTTATTTTCCATAACAAATTTATGGCTTTTTCATCCATAGCTCGAACAGCGATGGCATAACTTGTATCAGTAGGAATACAAATTGCTCTTCCAGCAGCTAAAGCTTCTTTGGCAGCTTTTATACCATTTTCTCTTGGAATCTGGTGACTTAAAGAAAAAACTCTTGCGGTAACAAACATAAGTTATATTTTAAAACTTCGTTTTATATCCAGCATGAGCTTTCTCGTAAACCAATCTAAATCCATCTTTACTCCAAGCACTTCTTCCCACAAAAAGTCCATCACAACTATCTAATGAGGCTAGTTGTTTGGCATTATCTACATTCACACTTCCCCCATAAAGTAGAGGAAAATTATCAACATTTCTTTCTAATTCTTTTAAACACTCTTTAATTATTAAAAAGGATTCTTCAACATATTCAGGTTGTGCAGGTATTCCTTTTTCACCTATTGACCAAACTGGTTCATAACCAATTATTGCTTTATCAATATAAAGATCTCTTAAAACTATTAATTGTTTTTTAAACCAAGCTTTTCTTTTATCTCTATTTTCTTCTAAAAATTCTTCACCTATGCAATAAAGAATTGGTAATTTAACTTCAATCAATGCCTTTAACTGATTATTGATTTCTGCTTCACTATCTTCCCCAAAAGCTCTTCTCTCTGCATGACCAACCATAACTAAATCCAGATCAGAATCTGCTAACAGTTTTGCTGAAATTTTTCCCGTTGTATTTTTTTGAGTACCAGAAACCCTTTGTGCACCAACCCATAATCCAGAACCATGAGAAGCTTTCTTTAATTCTCTAACTAATGGCATTGTTGGTAAGACAAAGAATTGAGTATCTTTATTTGATTTAGCTAATAAAGCTGCCATCTCTACAACTTCTTCGTGAGTGATTGCATCAAGATTTTGTTTTGTATTAGTACCAAAATAAAACATGGTTATAATTTATCCAAATATTTTAAAAAAGCAATTTTAATTTATGGCTTTGCCAGATTTATCAAAGAAAGTAATATTTTCTGATTCAATTGTGGTCCAGACAGAATCTGAAACTGCTCTACCAATTGAATGAGAAACTCTTGCTTTGATCAGCAAATTATCTAACGCTAAATCAAGAAGGTATTGTCCACCAGCACCAATTGATTTACGGGTTACTCTGGCTTTTACTCCACCCTTAATTTCACTATTTGAAACATTTATTCCTTCGGCACGAACTCCGAAAGTATCGGCTGAAGAAGCTTTAGCACCTAAATCTATAGTTTGGGAAAACATTGGCGAGGTTATTTTTGAACCTGAAATTTTGATGAAATTTGGTGGCAAGAAATTCATTCCTGGATTTCCTAAGAACCAACCAGCAAATTGTGAATTAGGATTTTCATAAATTTCTTTTGGTGAATCACTTTGGGTAATTTCACCATCTTGCATCAATGCAATTTGATCTGCCAAAGTCATAGCTTCGGTTTGATCATGAGTCACATAAATAATTGTTTGTTGCAAACGACCAAAGAGTTCTTTCAAGCTTCTCTTTAATTCAAGTTTAGAAGTCAAATCAATATTGGTGATTGGTTCATCAAAAAGAATAATTCTTGGTTGACGAGCAACTTCACGACCAACTGCGATTTTTTGTCTGGTTCCATTATCAAGTTCTTCCACAAACTTCTTTAAAACATCAGTTAAGCCTAAAATTTCTGCGACTTCTTCAACGCGTTTATCTAATTCTGCTTTTGATAATTTTTCAGAAAGAAGTGGTAATTCAAGATTTTTTCTAACCGAAGTGTTTCTATAAATAACAGGATATTGAAACACCATGCCGATGTTTCTTCTTCTTGTTGGCACATTGGTTACTTCGTGATCGCCAAAGAATATTTTTCCTTCAGTTGGAGATTCCAGACCTGAAATCATTCTCATCAAAGTAGTTTTGCCACAACCAGAAGGTCCAAGTAAAACTGTTACAGAAGATTTAGGAATTGTGAAATTTACATTTTTTACTGCTGTAAAGTCACCGAATTTCTTGGTGACATTTTCTAATCTAATGTCATACATGAGAAACTCCTTGACCTACTCTTTTACCTGTGTTGGCATCAAACAAAACAACTGCGTCTGCCTTGTAAGTAAGTGATACTGATTTAGATTTCAATTTTGCTAAAGCATCATTGTCTGTTCTAGAAACTACAGTTACTAAATTGCTGTTTTTCACGTTTAAATAAACAGCAAATTCTGAACCAAGATTTTCTAGCAAACTAACTCGAGCATCAAATGAACCTGAACCAGAGCCAATTACAAATCCTTCAGGTCTAATTCCTGCCACCACGTTAGAAACATTGGAATCCATCTTTACTTTGATTTGGCCCAAAACAGAAGTAAATGTTGAACCAGAAAGTTCTCCTGAAACTATATTTGCTTCTGGAAAGCCTAAAGAATTCAAACTTGCAATGGAATTTGGTAAGTCATAAACCACATCAAGAGAATCTTGTTGCACGATTTTGCCATCGGCCAAAATCATTACAGTTCTTGCAAGAGATAGTGCTTCCAAAGGATCTGAAGTCAAATAAACGAAAGAAACTTTTAATTCTTCTTGAGTTTTTCTCAAATCATCGATTAATCTTTCGCGAAGTTTAAAATCAAGTCCGACCAATGGATCATCTAACACATAAACATCTGTTGATTTTGCTAAACCTCTGGCAATAGCAACACGTTGTTTTTGACCACCAGAAAGTTGATCAGGTCTTTTTTGAAGAAGATCTTTAATTCTTAATAATTCACTAACTCTTTCTACTGCATCTTTCTTTTCATTTTGACTTGCTTTGGACAAAGTTAAAGGATATTCAATATTTTCTTGCACGGAATAGTGAGGATAAAGAGCAAAGCTTTGTGGGACATAACCAATATTTCTTTCTCCAGCAGAAACTTGGGCTACATCTTTACCGCGCACAATGATTGATCCTGAATCAACTGTTTCAAGACCCATAATTGTTCTAACTAAAACTGATTTACCATTTCCTGGTTTTCCACAAATTACAGAAAAATCATTCATAGCAGCAGTAAAGGACAAATTATCCAAAACTACTTTGCTGCCAAAAGACTTTGATAAGCCTTTGACATCAAGAGCTAATTGGGCCATTAGTAATTTTTCCTTTTCTAGTATTTCTTTGCTGCTCGACCAAGTTCAATCAAGAATGGAGTAACAAATATTGAAAACACGAAAATTAAAACAATGATAAGTAAAATTACCAATGTTTTCTTAACTGTTTTCTTTGCGTTCCAATCTGGATTGATATTTCCTAAAGCTACTTGCAAAGTAACAACCACAAACAATAAACGAAAACCCCAAACATAAAGTGTGTAAGTAAATTGTTGTGCTAACAATAAAAGGGCTGCTAACAAAAGATAAATATTAATTCTTTGTGCTCTTGCTGCAAAAGGTTGTTTTTTAGTTTTTACTACTGAAGCCATTTATACTTCACCTCTTACAGTTCCAAATGTCAAACCAACAAGCAAATACTTCTGGAATGCATAGATAACAATTACCAGAGGCAACACGTACAAAGTACCAATGGAAGCAACGAATGCCCAGTCAATCGAGCCACCCTTAGTTGAGCCAGTAAACAAACCAACTGGAATACCGAAAGTCTTTGCTCCACCTAATTGGAAGTTAAATAAGAATTCATTCCACACAAACAAAATATTGAACACAAATGATGCAACTAAACCTGGTTTAACTTGAGGCAAAATTACTTTAAACATAATGTGCCAACGTGATGCACCATAAACTAAACCAGTTTCATCAAATCTTTGTGAGACTCCATCTAAAAAGCCTTTCAAAATCCATACTGAGAATGGAATAGAAAACATTGCATAAAAGGCAATCAAACCAACATATGTGTCTTTAAATTTTAAAAGATTGAAAAGTTGGAAATAAGGAATAACGAAAGCTGCTGCTGGAACAAATCTTGTTGACAAAAGTAAGAACATTAAAAAGTCAGTTCCTGCAGGTTTATATCTAGAGAAGGAATATGCAGCTAAGAATGAAACCAAAATAGCAATAAATACTGATCCAAATGAGTAAACGATAGAGTGAATAAAATATGCAGGAGTTTGCTCAAAACTAATAGCATCAGTGAAGTTAGTAAGAGTGGGTTTGAAGATAAACACTGGTGGAGAAACCAAAATATCTCCTTTTGGTTTAAATGCTGCTGAAATAATCCACGCAATTGGCAGGAAGAAAACAACAGAAACTGCCCAGCCCCCAATTGTGGCTAATCTGATTGGACCAGGTTTGCGTTTTGGTTTAAAAACTGTTGTGTCAGACATTTATTCCTCAGCTCTCTTTCTGGCATTCAAAATGTAGAGATAAATAGATGTCAAAGCAATTGCGATAAACATCAAAAATACGGATACTGCTGTGGAATATCCAAGTTTGAATGATTTAAATGCGAAACGATAGAGAGAAATAGCAATTAACTCTGTTCTATCTCCTGGTCCTCCACCAGTCATCACATAAGCCAAATCCATTGTTTTGAAAGCATCAATAGTTCTTAACAAAATTCCTAAACCCAAAATAAATTTTGCGTGAGGCCAAATAACGATGGCGATTAATCGATGAAGTGGCAAACGATCAACTTGAGCTGCTTCTAATTCAGCTTTTGGTACAGAACCAAGTGCAGCTAATGTCATCAAAGTCATAAACGGAGTCCACATCCAAGTATCAACCAAAACTAAAGTCGGGAATGCTAATGCTTGGTCAGTTAATGAATCAAATCTTGCAAATCCTAAAACTTCTGCAAAATAATTTATTACACCAAGTGTTGGATCTAAAATAAATTTCCAGAAAAGAGAAGTCGCAATTGGTGTAACAACCATTGGTGTAAAGAAAAGAGTTAAAGCAAGACGACGTCCAGGCATTTTGTCGTTCTTCCAAAACAAAACACCAATTAAAATTCCCAAGAAAGTTTGTAATAAAACTGCACAAATTAAAAATATAAATGTTCTTGAAACTGCTCCAGATAATTGTTGATTTGCTAAGAAATCAAAAAAGTTTTTAAAACCAATAAATTGTGCTTTTTTAGCTGAAGTTAATGTGTAATCATAAAAAGCTAAACCAAACATCCAAATTGTTGGAAGCACGCTCATTAAAATAAAGAAGAATAAAACTGGAGCTAATAAACCCCAAGAAAAAAGATTCTTTTTCTTATTTGGATTAACAGGTTTAGCTTTTGTCTTGAAAGACTTTTCTAGAGTCTCAACACTCTTGGCCATTAACCCTGATCCCCTTAGGTAAAACTGATTAGAAAACTGATTTGACGTCAATCATAGAAGTTGTGTTGGTGCCCTCGTTCAGAGGACACCAACACAAATGACTTTTCTCTGTTAACTCTTAGAGAGTTAGAGAGTCCACATTGTCTGGTGGAGGAGTCTGGGTACGACCTGCGTTGAACAGAATTTGTTGTTGCTTAGCAGCTGCGTATTCCAAAGCTTCCTTGGAAGTCTTAACCGTTCCGGTTGCAACTCCGTTGAATGCTTCTTGTTGCACTGCGAGCATTTCTGCGTATTCAGGTAAGTGCCAGAAGTCTTGTGAACGTCCCTCTGTCAACATATAGAGGAATGGCTTCACATAGTGAGCAACTCCCAAATATTCTGGGTTTGCTGCACCTTCTTTGCTCCATGGCAAGCCACCGTTTTCTTTGATGAACTTGTCTTGAGTATCTTTTGAGTACCACCATTTGAGAACGTCGATTGCGACTCTCATGTGATCATCGTCGTTGTAAGCGTTGATCACCCATGGTTGACCTCCCATTGCTCCAATGAGCTTGCCATTCCATTTTGGAAGTGGCATGGAAATAACCATGTCTGGTTTAACAACTGCATCAGCTCCACCCATGAATGCACCAACTGCTAGCCATTGCCATGCAGAGAATGCTTTTCCGGTGTTGAAGATGTCAAGGATTTCACCAATACCAAAAGATGCTGCGTTTTCTGGTTGATATTTCATCAAACCAACGAATTCATCCATAGCTTTGGCGTTAACATCAGAGTTCAAAATTCCATAAACATCTGAAGTTGCTGGATCCCAAATTTTTCCGCCTGTTGAGTAAGCGAATGGGTAATATGCACAGCTGAAGAAATCGTATTCTTTTGAATACATAATTGCTGTTCCATATAGACCCTTGTCTGGGCGATGGAAGAAGTCGATCATTTCAACTAGATCGCTATATTCCAAGTTTTCCAATTGTTCGTATGTTGTTGGAAGATCCTTACCAGTCTTTGCTTTGAATGCAGCTTGTTCGTCTGCATTTTCTAGCAAGTCTTTACGAAGGAATACACCTTGTGTATCAGGCATTTGTGGGAAGCCCCAACGAATTCCTGAACCATCTGGGTAAACCTGGTAAGTGTTTGTTACCAAACTTGAGAATGGTTCAATGTCTAGTTCTGGGTTTGCTGCGAAGACATCGTCTGCCTTAACAATCCAACCTGGTTCTGACAATGCACCTAACCATTGTGAGTCAACGATCAAAAGATTGTAATCTTGTGATCCTGAAGCCAATGTTGGTGATACCTTTTGGAAAAGTTCACCGAAACCTGCTTCGATGAAAGTAATATCGTTAACTGTGTAACCATATTTTTCTTTTGCAAGCGCTTGGAAATCTGCCCATTGTGTAAATGGTGCTGCGCTTGGTGGCCATCCAGCCACGCGTGAGTATGCAAAGTCAATTGTTTTTCCTTGCATATTTGTGTCGTTACTTCCGTAAAGTGGTGAATCTGCTGCTGGTGTTCCACCTTCGGCTGCACCAGAGTCTCCGCCACTGCTGCAAGCTGCCAACAAACCTGCTGCTGGGATTGCAACGCCTGCCGCGGCGCCAGCCTTGATAAGGCGACGACGGTCAAGCTTCATTTTTGTCTCTTCTGACAAGTGAGCTCCTTCTCAAAAAAGATCGACCAAGGATTTGGTCGGTCTTACGCCCTATCCTCGGTCAAAACACCCTCCTGAGTCAAGATAAACGGACAGAATTACGTAACGATTTCATAACAGGATTTCCCTCTTGGTTATAGTAAAAGTCGTAACTTATTCCCCAATAGAAACAAGCAAAACAGGATTGGAACCAAGTTGAGCAAATATCGCATCGCCGTGGGATCAGATTTTGCTGGTTTTGAGTTAAAAACCTTGTTAAAAAATTATTTAGAAAAAGATAATCGGGTAGAAAAAGTAATTGATCTTGGTGTTAATTCACTTGATGACAAAACTGATTATCCAAATATTGGTTTTGCACTTGCTACAGAAATTGCAAATGGCAAAGCAGATAGAGGTTTATTAGTTTGTGGCACAGGAATTGGAATGGCAATTTCTGCAAACAAAGTTGCTGGAATTAGAGCAACAACTGTGCAAGATCCATATTCTTTAGAAAGAGCAGTTTTAAGTAATAACTGTCAAGTAATAACAATGGGTGCAAGAGTTATTGCAAGTGAATTAGCTTTAAGTTTAATTAAACCTTGGCTTGATTATAAATTTGATGAACAAAGTGCAAGTGCTCCAAAAGTTAAAAGAATAAATGAATTAGAACAAGAACAAAAAGGATAAAAATGAGTAAAGGAACAATTGCATTTCCAATTGCAGATGGTGTAGAAGATTTGGAATATCACGTAACGCGAATGCGTTTAGAAGAAGATGGTTACAAAGTTGTTAGTGCTGGACTAGATAAAAAACAAATTGTTGGCAAAAACGGATTAAAGATTGATATTGATGTTTTAATTTCTGATTTAAAAGCAAATGATTTGAAAGGTTTAGTTTTAGCTGGAGGTTGGGCACCAGATAAATTAAGAAGATATGACAATGTAATTAATTTAATTAAAGAAATTAATTCCCAAAATAAAGTCATTGGAATTATTTGTCATGGTGGATCATTAGCAGTGTCTGCAGATATTGTGAAAGGCAAAAAAGCTACAGGTTCTCTAGGCATAAAAGATGATTTAGTTAATGCTGGTGCAACTTGGGTTGATGAAGCTGCCTTTAGCGAAGGCAATTTAGTTTGGGGCAGAGTTGTTGCCGATATCCCAGATTTTTGTCGAGAATTAGTAAAAACTTTAAACAAGTAAAGTTTCATATCCTGAAACTTAAAGTTTGGTTTTAATTCGTATATATATAGTGTGATTTCCCCACAAATCTAGATTCTTGACCAATCAATTTCTCTTCCAGTAGTGTTCATACTTGTATACAGACTTGCATACCAAGATGAGGAAAAACAGACATTTCATGACGAACGAATCTAGAAGCCAATATTTAATTGCTCAAATTTCTCGCGAGCTAGGTGCGATCGTGGGCCATGACCAAGTTTCTTTAGATAAAGAAAAAAGATTTGAACAAGCAAGTGATTGGTCATGGATGAGTAAGTATTTAATTTCTAAAAACCAAGAATTGCCAATGGCTGACATTGTGGTTTCACCAAAATCAAGTGAAGAAGTTTCTAAAGTTGTAGCTTTGGCAAATGAATATCGAATGCCAGTAATTCCTAGAGGTGGTGGATCTGGCACACAATCTGGAACATTTGCACTTTATGGCGGTATCGCACTTGATTTAAGAAGATTAAATAAAATTGTTGACGTTGATGAAAATTCAATGGTGGTAACTGTTGAAGCAGGACTTGATGGATCTGAATTAGAAAAAGTTTTAAATGCAAAAGGTTTAACAATGCCGCACTATCCTGGTTCACATTTTTTTGGTGCAACTATTGGTGGATGTTTAGCAGCAAGAGGATCTGGTGTTGTTTCAACAAAATATGGCAAAGCAGAAGATTTAGTTTTACAAATTGAAGCAGTAATGGCAAATGGAAAAATTATTGAAACTCTTCCTGTACCAAGTCATGCATCAGGTCCTGGAATTATTCAAACTCTTGTTGGAAGTGAAGGAACATTAGGAGTAATAACTAAAGCTGCAATGAGATTAGAAAGATTACCTGAATCAAGAGTTTTTCTTTCTTACGGTTTTAAAGATGTAAACACTGGCATTGAAGCAGCAAGAAAAATAATGACAGATAGATGGCATCCTGCAGTAATAAGACTTTATGACGAAGCAGATACTGCAAAACTTTCTTCTTGGTTAAATCTTGGTGTGCAAGGAGTATTAATGGTGATTATGTGTGATGGCACAAAATCATTAACAGATTTAGAAAGTAAAGAAATACAAAAAATTTGTGAAAGTGTGGGCGGTAAACCACACGGACCAGAAGTTGGTCAAAATTGGTGGGATGGGAAATATGAGCCATTCAAACATGGCAATATTCCTGCCCCACCAATGATTTATGGCACCACAGATACTTGTGCCAAGTTCAACGATTTACCAGCTATCTATAAAGCTAAAAAAGAAGTCGTGGAAAAGCAGTTTGCCCACCACAAAGCCAGATACACCGCTCACTTTTCCCACTGGTTTCCATGGGGCGGCATGATTTATGACCGTTTCTATGTAGATAACCCTCCTGCAGATATTGACGAAGCGATGAAATTGCATGACGATTTATGGAATGCAGCAATTGATGCTTCCTTGAAAAACGGAGGAACCTTAAACGAGCACCACGGTGTGGGTTTAAAACTAGGCCGTTTTATGAAGCAACAACATGGCTCCTCTTGGGAATTCATGTTGAGTTTGAAAAAAGCGTGGGATCCAAACGGAATCATGAATCCAGGAAAACTTGGATTTGGTCCACCGGGTTCTACGAATTAAAAGGTTTAGTAACTAAGAGTTAGTTACTAGAAGGGAAAAGCAATGCATTTATCTATGCATAACTGGATGCGTGCCGAGCCGCTGGAAACAACCATCGCCCGACTAGCAAAATATGGTTACAAAAGTATTGAAATCAGTGGTGAACCAGAAAAGTTCCCATCTTCAACTACTCGTGACTTGTTAAAGAAATACAACTTGAAGTGTTGGGGTTCTGTAACTTTGATGCTTGGAGAAAGAAATCTTGTTGCTAAAGATGAAGCAAAAAGAGCAATGAGTGTTAAGTATGTAAAAGATTGCATCACTATGGTGAAAGAACTTGATGGAACAGAAATGACAATTGTTCCTGCCACTGTAGGAAAAATTACTCCAGATGCATCTCCAGATGAAGAATGGAGTTGGGCAGTTGCAGGCATGAAAGAAATCTATGCCCACTCACAAGCTGCTGGTGTAAAACTTGCAATCGAACCTCTAAACAGATTCGAAACATACTTCATCAACCGTTGCGAACAAGCACTTGCTTTAGCTGAAGCAACTGGACCAGATTGTGGTGTTTGCTTAGATGCATTCCACATCAACATTGAAGAAGAAGATTTATATGCAGCAATTCGTTTAGCTGGAAAGAAACTAAACGACTTCCACGTTGCAGATAACAACCGTATGCCAGCAGGACACGGTGATTATGACTGGAAGAAAGTTGTTTCCACTTTGAAAGAAATTGGTTATGACGGTGCATTAACTGCAGAGTTTGTTGCTCCAATTGATAGAACTCCAGCAAACAAATTCAAGAATGCTTTGGATATGAATCCACCAGGAATCGATCCAGAACAATTGAAGTTCATCATTGATCACGGTTCATCAATTCTTACTGAAGAATTTTATGACTGGTTGGTTAAAGAGAACTCAGATCATTTACTACCTCTTATTTAAAAAAGTAAGAAAACTCAAGCGACTTCTGGGAGTATTTAGTGAAAGAGTTAGTGCTAGTAATCGGCACACTTGACACTAAAGGTCCAGAAGTCGCTTATTTACGCGACAAATTAAAAGAATATGGATTAAATCCTTACGTAATCGACGTAGGAATTTTGGGTGAACCAGTTGGAATAACACCCGATTTTTCAAAATCTCAACTTGCCCAATTTGGTGGCACCACAATTGAAAAAGTTCAAAACGCAGGTTCTCGTGGAGCTGCTGTTGAACAAATGCGTGAATTCGTTGTGAAAAAAGTTAAAGAAATGGTTTCTCATAATGAAGTAGCAGGGGCAATTGGAATTGGTGGAGCAGAAGGTGGAGTTATGACAGCTGCTGCACTTATGGCATTACCAATAGGGGCACCAAAAATTGTTATTTCCCCAATTGCATCAGGCAAACATGAATTTGCACCATTAGTTGGCACAACTGACATGATGACAATGCATTCCATTGTAGATATTTTAGGTTTAAACGATATTTCCAAAACAATTTTTGATAATGCAGCTGCAGCTGTTTATGGCATGTTACAAAAAGGTCATCAATTACAAAAACCAAAACCAGGAACAAAAGCAGTTGCTGTGACGATGCTTGGAAATACCAACACTGCAATTACTGCAATGCAACCTTTAATGAAAGAAAAAGGTTATGAATTAGTGGTATTTCATGCCAATGGTGTTGGTGGACCTGCCATGGAAGAATTAGCAGAAGCAGGACAATTCGTAGGAATTATAGATTTCACAACCAATGAAATGGCTGCAAATTTAGTTGGTGGCATACATGTTGCAAATGAAAACAGATTAAAAGTTGCAGGACGTTTAGGAATTCCCCAAGTAGTAGTTCCAGGATGTGTTGATTTTGTGGTTTTTCATGCAAATACAGTGCCAGATAATTTAAAAGATCGACCTCTTTATAACCACAATCCTGAATATTGGTTAGTAAGACTTGATGGGGCTGAGATGGAAAAGTTAGGTAAAAAGTTTGCTGATTCTTTGAATGAAGCAAAAGGTGCAGTAAAAGTTGCTATACCAACAAAGGGAATTTCAATTCCTAATAAACCAGGAGGGGTTTTCTATGATCCAGAAGCTGATAAAAGATTCATGGATCAGATGAAAAACAATTTAAGAAAAGATATCGAAGTATTTAGCTTTGATCATCATGTTAATGACCCTGAGTTTGGAATTGCAGTCGGTAAACTCTTTATCGACTTATTAGAAAAGGAGAAATAAAGTGGCAAAACATCCCATCAGAAAGTTTCAAAGACTAACCACAGGTGATGATGCTTTTAGAGCAAAATTTAGATCTTGGGATATGACTGAATTAAGTTATGTTGATATTAAAGAGTATTTAAAAGATAAAGAAAAACATAAAAAATTTATTACTTTAATGGTAAAATGTGGAGCTTTTAATAAAGAATATAAAGAAAAAAGAGAAAAACAATTAAGTTTTGATTATCAATTTAATTATTTAATTAAAGATCATCAAAATCCAAACAATTTAGTTATGGATATACCAAGAGGT
>CAXBQJ010000006.1:0-15958 GCA_963977775.1 uncultured bacterium | reverse complement strand
CTCCTTACACCTCTATTCTGGATTAAGTTTTAATTTTGCGCCAATTAATTATTTTGTTTGGGTTTAGTTTCAGGCATTGTCATAGAGAAAATTATTGCTACAAGTGAAATGGCAGCACCTGTTAGAAATGCCCAAGCAAAGCCAAGTGAATCAACCAGGCTTCCTGCAACTATTGGACCAACTATTGATCCAAAATCTCCGGTCATTTGAAAAGCGGCAACAACTGGACCACTCTTTTTTCCACCAGTGACATCTCCCACAACTGCAGCTGGTGCAGAACCCATGAACGCAGCACCAATTCCAGCAATTGCCATAGACACAATAAAACCAATTTGAGTTTCAAAAATAACTAGCACTAAGACAGAAATAAATAAAATAACTGTGCCAAAAATCATCGATGGTTTTCTTCCATGAGTATCGGTTCTTTTTCCAGCTAATGATAAGAAAGCAGCTTGCGTAATACTTGTTGCTAAAAATCCAAAACCAATTAATGAAGGACTTGATCTTAATTCTTCAACCACAAATATTGGAATAATTGCTGCTCTTATTCCAAATGAAACAAATCCAGTTGCAAGATTGACTGACAAAGCAGCAGAATAAGCACGATTTTTTAGAGCTTGTCCAAATTGTTTTAAAGATTCTCCAACTTTAGATTTCTCTCTTTTTTCAAGTGTTTCTTTATTATGTTTATTTAAGAAAAAAGCTGATGCTCCAGCTGCAAGAAGTAATGTGAATGAATAAACAAAAAATGGTGCTCTTAATGAAATTGCAATAACTATTCCACCAACAGCTGGACCTGCTAAACCTCCAATTAAAAATCCACCTTGAAAAGCTGCAGCAGCTCTTCCTCTTTGATCAGCAGAAACAATTCTTAAGAGAAGAGAAAATGATGCAACAGTAAACATGGTGCTTCCCAAGCCACCTGCACCTCTTAAAACAATTAAATGATTGAAATCATTTGCAAGTCCTGCAAAAAAACTAGATAAAGAAACAATTAAAAGTCCAATTGTTAAAACAGATCTCTCTCCAAATTTGTTTACCCAATATCCTGCAATAGGTGCAGAAGCAAAACGCATAAATGCAAATACAGAAACAACTGAACTTGCAGCAAAAGCACTGACTCCAAAAGATTTTGCAAAAACTGGAATTGCCGGAGCAACGATTCCAAAGCCAATTGCGACAAAAAATGCGATCAGCGCAATGACAGCAACTTCGTTAGGTAATCCTTTTAACCAAGGGTTATTTCTGATTTTTCTTGCTAAACCATGAATTAATGTCACAATAACTTCCAGCCTAGAGCCTGGGTAGTTTAAACTTATTCAGATAGCCAATTTGGATGTAAAAAATTCTTATTTAGGAGAACTAATGTCAGAAAAGCATTTAGTTTCTCTGAAAGATGTAGAAGAAGCTTCGAAAAGACTGCAAGGAATTATTAGACCAACAATTATGGTTCATGCCGGTTGGTTAGAACGACAAATTGATAAACCTGTTTATTTGAAACCAGAAAATTTACAAAGAGCAGGATCTTTCAAAATTCGTGGCGCCTATAACTTAATGTCACAACTATCTGAAGCAGACAAAAAGAAAGGAGTTGTGGCAGCAAGTGCAGGAAATCATGCACAAGGAGTTGCGTTAGCAGCCCAGCTTTTAGGAATTGAATCAAGAGTTTATATGCCATTTAGTGCTTCAATTCCAAAAGTTAGTGCAACAAAAGGTTATGGAGCAGAAGTGAAATTTGCAGGAGACACGATTGATGTTGCTATTAATGAAGCCAAACAAGATTGTGAAAAAACTGGATCAATTTTTATTTCCCCATTTGATCATCCTCACATAGTGGCAGGACAAGGAACAGTTGGATTAGAAATAATTCAACAATTACCTGAAGTTAAAACAGTATTAGTTTGCACAGGCGGCGGCGGTTTAATTGCAGGTTCTGCATTGGCAATCAAAGCAATAAATCCCAATGTAAAAGTAATTGGAGTGCAAGCAGAAAATGCTGCAGCTTATCCAAATTCATTAAAACAAGGAAAACCAATTGCCTTAAGTTCCATGAACACAATCGCAGATGGAATTGCAGTTGGAAAACCGGGAGATGTACCGTTTGCGATTATTAAAGATTTTGTTGACGAAGTAATCACAGTTTCTGAAAGTGATTTATCAATAGGTTTATTGCAAACATTAGAAAGAGGAAAATTATTAGTTGAACCAGGTGGTGCTGCAGCAGTTGCTGCTTTTATTGCAAATCCAAAAGCTTTTGAAGGACCTGTAGCAATAGTTTTATCTGGTGGAAATATTGATCCATTGTTATTAGAAAGAATTATGCAAACAGGACTTGCTGCTGCGGGTAGATATTTAACGGTTCGAATCAGAATTAAAGATAAACCAGGATCGTTAGCAAAACTACTTTCAGAAATAGGTTCACAAGGAGCAAATATTTTGGATGTTTTTCATTTAAGAACAGATCCTTTGCTTGCTTTAGATGAAGTAGCGGTAAATATCACAATGGAAACTCGTGGCATGGATCACGAGAAAGATGTTTTGAAAAGAATTAAAGACCTAGGTCACGAAGCACAAGTTCAATAACTTAACTAAGATTAAAGTCATACAAACAGGAGATTTAATTGACTATTGCTATTGAGGCAAATAATTTAATCAAACATTACGGAGAAGTAAAAGCTCTTGACGGATTAAGTTTAAAAGTTGAACAAGGAAGTGTTTTTGGATTATTAGGTCCAAATGGTGCAGGCAAAACCACAACTGTGAGAGTTTTAACAACTCTTTTAAAACCAGATTCGGGATCTGCAATCGTTTCTGGAGTTGATGTTATAAATGATCCAGAACATGCCCGAGAAATTATGGGATTATCGGGACAAAGTGCCACGGTTGATGAAAATTTATCTGGTGTTGAAAATTTAATTATGTTAGGAAGACTATTTAGACTTCCAAGAAAAGAAGCGATTAATAAAGCAAATGAATTACTTGAAAGATTTAGCTTAACTGATGCTGCCAAGCGAATAGTTAAAACTTATTCAGGTGGAATGAGAAGAAGATTAGATTTAGCTGCATCTTTAATTGCAAATCCAAACATTTTATTTTTAGATGAGCCAACAACTGGACTAGATCCAAGATCTCGCATCATGATGTGGGATGTAATAAAGGGTTTGGTTTCTACTGGCACAACAGTTTTATTAACTACTCAATATTTAGAAGAAGCAGATCAATTAGCAGACAAAATTGCCGTGATTGATAAGGGAAAAGTAATTGCTCAAGGAACAGCAGATGATTTAAAAACTCAAGTTGGGGGCGAAAGAATTGATGTTGTTGTAGATGAAAGTAAGGCTCAAATTGCAGCAGATGCTCTTAAAAATATTGCTTCTGCTGCAGTTGTAGTTGAAGGAGAACATGTTCAAGCACCTGTAACAGGCGGGGGCGTAAAAGTTGTTGAAGCTGTTCGAGTTCTAGATGCGGCACAAATATCAATTAAGGAAATTCAATTAAGAAGACCAACACTTGATGATGTTTTCTTAACTTTAACCGGACATCATGCCGAAGAAGAAAAAGTTGAAGAGGATTCAGTTACAAATAAAAGAGGGAGAAATAAATGAGTTCTCGCTCAGTAACAGAAAACTACGCCAGAAAACATGGCAAAATTTATTGGCTGTTTCATGACAGTTTTGTGATTATGTGGAGAAATCTATTGAGATTCAAAAGAAATCCAGAAGTTTTATTCTTTGATGTTGTACAACCAATGATTTTCATTTTACTTTTTGCTTTTGTTTTCGGAGGAGCAATAGATGTTGGTGATGGTAATTATCGATCATTTCTAATACCAGGAATATTCGTACAAACTATTGCTTTTGCTGGCGCTTCAGCTGCGATTGGTTTAAATGCAGATATGAATTCTGGAATAATAGATCGATTTAAATCTTTACCAATGAATACTCTAGGAGTTTTATTGGGTCAAAACTTTGCAGATTTAGCAAGAAGTGTTGTGACTTTAATAATTATGTCGATAACAGGTCTAGCAATTGGTTGGCGAATAAATGGTGGTTTTTTGAATGCAGTCTTTGCTTATTTGTTGCTTTTATTTTTTTGTTTTTCAATGGCATGGATAGGAGCCACAATCGGCTTATCTGTTTCTTCTCCACAAGTTGCAAGTACTGCTGGTTTTGCTTGGCTATTTCCGTTAACTTTTCTTTCAAATGCTTTTGTACCATCAGAAACTTTGCCGACTTGGTTAAGAATTTTTGCCGAATGGAATCCAATTACTTCGATTGTTGCAGCAGAAAGATATCTATTTGGCTATCCAGTTCCAGTAAGTCCTGATGCACCACTTTCTTTGCAACATCCAATTTTGACAACGTTGATTTGGTTAGTTCTAATAACTGCGATATTTATGCCACTTGCAGGAAGAAAATTTAGAAAAGTTACAAGTCGTTAATTAGAGTAGGTTTCTACTTTTTTAATTGTGATTGAAATTTCTTTTCCATTTGGTAAAGCAAAAGAAGATTGATCTCCCTGTTTCTTTCCTAACACGGCTTTGCCAAGAGGTGAGTCTGGAGAATAAACATCAATAGTTGCATGTTGAGCTTCTTCTCGAGAAACTAACCAGAATTTTTCTTTTTCACCGTCACTAAATTCAACTGTGACAACGTGACCAATTGTGATTACGCCAATTTCACTTGGCGGTGTTCCAATCTGGGCATTTTCTAACATTTGTTTAAGTTGTCGAATGCGTGCTTCGTTTTTCCCTTGTTCTTCTCTGGCAGCGTGGTAGCCACCATTTTCTTTTAAATCGCCTTCTTCTCTTGCTAATTCAATTCTTTTTGTAATTTCAGAACGAAGTGGACCAGATCTTTCATTAAATTCATTTGTTAATCGATCAAAAGATTCTTGGGTTAGCCACACGTTTGAATTATTCATAGTCTCTAATAATACTTAATTGCCTGAATAGATTGCTGGGGGATCTTGTTGAGGAATTTGGACACCAGGAATAAATTGCGGAGCAATAAATAATGTGGAATCTTTTTTGTCATCACAATTTATTACCTCAGCAGTATAAGCCTCCTCATAAGTTTTTAATTCGTAATTAAGTTGTTTGTAATTTTTACCATCTGCAGGAATTTCTAAAATTGCATATCCCACATCTGTCATAGTTTTATTTTGTGCCCTTAAAAGACACCAAACATTCATTTTCTCATTGCGTCTAATTTCAAATATGACTTCAACTTTATTTTTATCTTTGATTTCCCAGGCAAGTAACTTATCGTGCAAAGGTGGCGTTATTACTCGAGAAACTCCAACGGCGATAAAAGAGCCGATAACCAAAATAAATAAAATACCTGTGAATATTAAAAACCAAGGTTTGCTGGGTTTTGGATACCTTTCTTGAATGTGACTTGGCCATTGGTCTCGATTTGTTAACAAGATTAGTTCCTCATAAGATTTAGGTTGTCTTAATTTGACTTTACAGCCCTTAGAAATAAAGGATATTAAATTTGCAACCTCTACGCCTATTAAGTGTTCATGCTCATCCAGATGATGAAGCAAGTAAGGGTGCAGCAACTGTTGCAAAATATGTTGCAGAGGGAATAGATGTAATGATTGCCACCTGTACTGGTGGTGAAAGAGGAGATGTTTTAAATCCAAAATTAAAAAATGAAGAAGTTAAAGAAAAATTAGCTGAAATTAGAAAACAAGAAATGGCAAAATCAATTGAAATTTTGGGAGCAAAACATACATGGTTAGGTTTTATTGATTCTGGTTATCCAGAAGGAGATCCAAAACCTGCTTTACCAGAGGGTTGTTTTGCAGATATTTCTATTGAAGAAGCAGCTAAGCCTTTAATCAAATTAATAAGAGAATTTAAACCTCAAGTTGTTATTACTTATGATGAAAATGGAGGCTATCCTCATCCAGATCACATAAGAACACATGAAATAACGATGTTTGCCTATGAGCATTCGGGAAGAAGAAATGATTTTCCAGAATTAGGTGAACCTTGGCAAATTTATAAAGTTTATTACCAAAAAGGTTTTAACTTTTCACAAATGATGGCAATAGATAATGCTTTCAAAGAATTAGAAAAAACTAATCCATATGCAGAATGGATGGTTGATATGGAAGATGATTCAGATTTGATTACCACAAAAATTGATTGTGCTAAATATTTTGAAAAACGAGATGAAGCTTTGAAAGCTCATGCTACCCAAGTTGATCCAGATGGTGATTGGTTTGCTTTACCCACAGAAATAATCAAAAAAATTTGGCCTACAGAGGATTACCAATTGGCTATATCTCGTGTAGCAGTTGAAACACCAGAAACCGATTTATTTCAAGGTTTGAGATAGATTTAAACCATGTTGAATAAATTAATTCTTTTTTTAGCAGAAAATCCAGAAATTGACCCTGATCGAGTAAGACCAGGGTTATTAGGTTTGTTTGCTTTCCTATTACTAGCAGCAGCTGTTGCAGTTATTGCTTACTTTCTAAATAGAAGTATTAAAAAAACAAATGAACATTTTGAGAGAGAAAATAAGTAAAAGATTAGAGTATGCCACCAATTAATGATGTGATTGCATTTGCAATTGCTTCTTTTTTAATCATCATAATTCCTGGACCAAGTGTGCTTTTCACAATTGGTAGAGGAATTTCTTTTGGTAAAAAAGCAGCTTTAGTTAATGTGGCAGGAAATTCTGTTGGCATGTTTACAGGTTCCTTAGGTGTAGCAATTGGTATTGGATCATTAGTTCAAAGTTCAAATATTGCTTATGCAATTGTTGGTGTAGCAGGTGGTGGCTATTTAGTTTATTTAGGCTATGACGCAATAAGGACCAGAAAAGATGTTGCTAAAGCTTTAGTTGAAAAATCAGATCCAAAACCAGTTGGTCAAATATTTAGACAGGGCTTTGTAGTTGGTTTTTTAAATCCAAAATCACTAGTTTTCTTTGCTGCAATTTTGCCGCAATTTGTTGATCGAAGCCAAGGACAAGTAATTTTGCAAATGATTTTCTTAGCAGTAATTTTCTTTGTTATTGCAGTAATAAGTGATGGCACTTGGGGACTTGTAGCTGGAACTGCCAGACACTGGTTGGCAGATACTCCAAAAAGGATAGAAAGAATCAGTGGCACTGGTGGACTGATAATAATTGTGCTGGGCTTAAGTGTTATTTTTTCTGCCTTCAACCGTTAACTTCAACTTGGGCGAGTCGCAAGATTTGAATTACCAAAATCCTCTAGCGTTTACTTAAGTAACTTCTACACAACTGAAATAACGCGTTAGGAAGTGGTTGAGTGTCAGCTGCTAGGCGGACTGAACCAAATATCCGTACTTACGTGCTAGACACAAGTGTTCTTCTCTCAGATCCCAAAGCAATGTATCGCTTTGCTGAACACGAAATTGTTATTCCTTTAATTGTGGTAACCGAATTAGAAGCAAAAAGAACTCATCCTGAACTTGGATTTTTTGCAAGAGAAGCATTGCGACAACTTGATGAAATGAGAATCGAACACGGACGCCTTGATTTACCTATGAAGGTAAATGATGAAGGTGGGGAATTAAGTGTTGACATGTCACAAATTGATGCCTCATTATTACCAAGTGCATTTTCTCTAGATAATGACGGAAAAATTCTTGCCACAGCAAAATTACTTTCCACACAAGGTGCTGATGTTTATGTAGTTAGTAAAGATTTACCGATGCGCGTTAAAGCTTCAGCTCTTGGTTTATCAGCTCAAGAATATAGAGCAGAATTTGTTGCATCTTCTGGCTGGACAGGAACAGCTGATGTTGAATTAAGTGAAACAGAAGTAAATGATCTTTATGCAAATGGTTTTATTGATAATGATGCAGCAAGACAATTGCCTTGTCACACTGGACTAATTCTTACTTCAAATAAAGGAAGCGCTTTAGGAAGAGTGACCACGGATAAAAGAATTAAACTTGTGCGAGGAGATATTGATGCTTTTGGAATTCATGGCAGAAGTGCAGAACAAAGATTAGCTCTAGATTTATTACTTGATGAAGAAATAGGAATTGTTTCTCTTGGTGGACGAGCTGGCACTGGAAAAAGTGCTCTCGCAATTTGTGCTGGTTTAGAACATGTTCTAGAAAGAGGAAATCATAGAAAGGTTATGGTATTTCGACCTTTGTATGCAGTTGGAGGACAAGACTTAGGTTATTTACCTGGCACAGAGGGTGAAAAAATGAGTCCTTGGGCTCAAGCAGTTTTTGACACACTCGGAGCTGTAGCAAGTCCAGAAGTGATAAATGAAATTGTTGCTCGCGACCTTATTGAAGTTTTACCACTAACTCATATTCGTGGTAGATCATTACATGATTCTTATGTAATTGTTGATGAAGCTCAAAGTTTAGAAAGAAATGTTTTATTAACAGTTCTTTCAAGAATTGGAAAAGGTTCTCGAGTTGTTTTAACTCATGATGTTGCTCAAAGAGATAATTTAAGAGTCGGCAGACACGATGGGGTAGTCGCAGTTGTGGAAAAACTTAAAGGACATCCTTTATTTGCTCACATAACTTTAACTAGATCGGAAAGATCACCAATTGCTGCTTTAGTTACTGAATTGTTAGAAGATTTTCCAATATAAAATCAGCCTGAATCTGGGCCAACTGGAATAGTTTTACCTAAAGTTTTAGTAGTGGAATCAAAGAAATTATTACCTTTATCATCAACTACAACAAAAGCTGGAAAATTTTCAATCTCAATTTTCCAAACTGCTTCCATTCCTAATTCTTCAAAATCTAAAACTTCAACTTTTTTTATACATTCTTGTGCCAATAAAGCAGCAGGACCACCTATTGAGCCTAAATAAAAACCACCATTTGATTTACAGGCATTTGTTACAACTTGACTTCTATTTCCTTTTGCAAGCATGATCATGGAACCACCTGCTTTTTGAAAGCGATCAACATAAGAATCCATTCGACCTGCAGTTGTTGGACCAAAAGATCCAGATGCCATACCAGTTGGAGTTTTAGCAGGACCTGCGTAATAAACGGCATGATTTTTCATGTATTCAGGCATTGCTTTTCCTTCATCTAGCATTTTGTTAATTTTGGCATGTGCTAAATCTCTTGCCACAATCATTGAGCCTGTTAAAGAAACTCGAGATTTAACTGGAAGTTTAGAAATTTGAGTTAAAACATCTTTCATTGGCTGGTTCAAATTAATTTTTGTTACATCATCATTTAAATGCTCATCTATTACTTCAGGAAGAAATTGAGCTGGATCTGTTTCCAACTGCTCTAGAAAGACTCCATCTTTGTTAATTTTGGCAAGTATTTGTCTATCTGCTGCACATGAAACTGCAATTGAAACAGGTAATGATGCACCATGGCGGGGAAGTCTAATAACTCTTACATCGTGACAGAAATATTTTCCACCAAATTGAGCACCTATCCCAAATTTTTGACTCATTTTTAAAACATGATCTTCCATTTCTAAATCTCTAAAACCATGCCCATCAATGGATCCTTTAGTCGGTAAAGAATCAAGTGCTCTAGTTGTTGCTAATTTTGCAACTTTCAAAGAATATTCAGCACTTGTTCCACCGATGACAATTGCTAAATGATACGGAGGGCAAGCTGCAGTTCCCAAGAGTCTTAGTTTTTCATCCAAAAATTCATCAAGTTTTTCTGGATTTAATAAAGCTTTTGTTTCTTGATACATTAAAGATTTGTTAGCAGAGCCTCCACCTTTGGCCATAAACATAAAAGAGTATTCCAATTCATGCCCTGGTTTTGAGTCGGCAAAAATTTCTATTTGAGCAGGAAGATTTGTTCCTGTATTTTTTTCCTCCCACATTGAAAGTGGTGCAAGTTGTGAATAACGAAGATTCAATTTTTGATAAGCATCAAAAACGCCTTCAGCTACAACTTTGTCATCATGAAAATTTGTTAAAACTCTTGATCCTTTTTTACCAGTGATTATTACAGTGCCGGTGTCTTGGCACATCGGTAAAACTCCTCCGGCAGATATATTTGCATTCTTCAATAAATCAAGAGCAACAAATTTATCGTTATTGCTTGCTTCTGGATCATCTAATATTTTTCTTAACTGTTTCAAATGCGCAGTTCTTAAATAATGTTGACAATCATGCATTGCTTCAAAAGTTAGCTTTTTAATCGCGTCTTCATCAATTGAAAGAAACTCATAATTTCCAATTTTTTCTAATTTAAAACCTGAATCTGAAATTTTTCTATAAGTTGTTTGATCTTCACCAAGGGGAAGAATTTCTGTGTATTTAAAGTCTGGCATCAGAAAAATCCTTCCTTAGTAAAAATCCTTCATAAATAAGCCTAATCTCCAGATGTGAGAAATTGAAATATCGGTAACAATAGTGTGTATGAGTCAGAAAAAATCGAGAACACTTCAGTCTGTTTCTGACATGATGATCTCTTTATTAGTTGTTGGATTGTTAGTTGGGTCACTTGCAGCATTTGTATGGTTTACCAGACA
The DNA here is from genome assembly GCA_963977775.1 of uncultured bacterium. Lineage (GTDB taxonomy): Bacteria > Actinomycetota > Actinomycetes > S36-B12 > UBA5976 > ATZT02. The sequence continues at coordinate 5,480 of CAXBQJ010000006.1, read as the reverse complement.
AGATTCAGAACAAGTAATAAGAGAAGTTGATTGGAAAAATATTGCACTTGGCGCACAAGAAAGAACAGATCTTCCAACACTTGGACCCATCGGATTAAAGAAAGATTGGGTTGCAACTAGTGCAAGAATTGAAAATGTTGGCGATTCTCAAGTTTGGCGAGTAGGAATTGTTACTCCAAGTCAAGAATTTATTAGCGTTATTGTCTCTCAACTTGAAATAAAAAGACTATTAAGAACTTATACAAATTTAGAATTAGAAAACGAAATTGCTAGAAAAATTGGTGAAGATAATTATTTTGTTGTGGAAAGGGATAATGAAAAGGTAGCTTTTAAAACCCAAAATAATATAACTATATTGATTTATTCAACAACTTCTTGGGAAGAAATAGAAACTTTTATTAAAAGTTTAAAAGTACCAACGAGTTAATTTTCTTCATCCTCAAGATCTTCATCATCTTGAGTTAATTCTTCTAATCTTTGTTGAGCTGAATCTAAAATATTTTGACAAAGTAAAGCTAACTTTTCACCTTTTTCCCAAAGTTTTAAGGTTTCTTCTAAAGCTAAATTTCCTGATTCAAGTTGGGTGACAATTTCTTCTAAACCTGCTCGTGCCTGTTCATAAGACATATTGGTTTCTTTTGCCATATCTTTACCTTAGTTTGATGATTTGGTTACTTTTGCTTTGAGGGAATCTTTTTCAAGTCTGATTGCTAAAATTTCTTCATCTTTAACATCTTTCTCACTTCTTATAATTTGTCCGCTTTGTTTCTGCACGATTGCAAAACCTCTGGACAAAGTCCCCAGGGGAGAAAGAGTTCTTAACTGGGCAAGTCTTGGTTTAAACCAGGTTTGTTGAACATAAATTTTGTTTTGGATGTTATTTCTTAAAAATTGTTTTAATTCAAGTATTTTGTCTCTGTGACCCTGGATGAATTCTTCAGGAGAATTAAGAGCCGAAGTCTCAAGAAGTCTTTCTAAGTTAAGCTTTTCTTTTTCAATCCTTGATGCAATTTTTTCTCTTATTCTATTAATCCAAAGATCGATTAAAGCTATTTCATCTTCAATATCTGGCACTAATTTAGTTGCAGCATCAGTTGGCGTTGAGGCACGTAAATCAGCAACATAATCTAACAATGGATTATCTTGTTCGTGACCAATTGCACTAACTACCGGAATTTTTGATGCATAAACTGCTCTTAAAAGTAATTCATCTGAGAATGGCAATAGATCTTCAAATGAACCACCACCACGAGTAATAACAATTACATCAACTTCATCTTCAGCGTTTAATTGCGCAAGTGCTGCTCTTACTTCTGATGAAGATTTAACACCTTGCACAGCTACTTCATGCACAGCAAAATCAATTCCTGGCCAGCGAAGCATGGTATTTTCCATAACATCTTTCATTGCTGCACTTGCTCTGCCACAAATCAATCCAATCTTTTTTGGTAAAAATGGAAGCGGTTTCTTATTTTCAGGAGAAAATAAACCTTCTTGCAAAAGTTTTTGTTTAAGTTTTTCCAGTTGAATCATTAATTCACCTAAACCAACAGGTTGAATTACTCGTGCTCTAAAAACTAATGATCCACGATTCATCCAAAACTCTGGTTTGCCATGAACTAATACTCTTTGGCCACTTTCTATTTGAGATGGAGCATTATCAAGAACTGATCTATTGAAAACTACATTTAATGTTGCTTCAGCACTTACGTCTCTTAAATCGACAAAAACCCAATCACTACCTGGTCTTATTTTTATAGAAGTAATTTGTCCTTCAATCCAAACTGAAGGCATTGAAGAAATAATTTCTTGCAATGCTCTTGAGGCATCTTTGACTTGAATTGCGTCTTCAGGTGATTGACCAGACTTCATGGAAACAGCGTAGGTGCTCAAGATGCTTTCTTCAACGTGAGCACCTACGATATTTATTGTGACTGCATCAGGAAAAGTTCTTTTAGCTGCTCCACGTGGATATTGCGCTGGTGTTGATCGAGCAGTTGTCACAGTTGAAAAAGCACTTCAGGTACATGGTGCACCTGTTTATGTTAGAAAACAAATCGTGCATAACAAACATGTTGTTGAGACTTTAGAAAAAAAAGGTGTAATTTTTGTTGATGAATTAAGTGAAGTTCCTGAGGGATCTCTTGTAGTTTTTAGTGCTCACGGAGTTTCCCCAGCGGTTCATGAAGAAGCAAAAGTAAGAAATTTAAGAACTATAGATGCAACTTGTCCTTTGGTTACAAAAGTTCACAATGAAGCAAAAAGATTTGCAAAAGATGGTTACAAAATTTTACTAATTGGGCATGAAGGTCATGAAGAAGTTGAAGGAACAATGGGAGAAGCTCCAGAAAACATGATTTTGGTTGATGGGTTGGATCAAGTTGAACAATTGAAATTAAAAGACAATGAAAAAGTTGCTTGGCTTTCTCAAACTACACTTTCAGTTGATGAAACTTTAGAAACAGTACATGCTTTAAAAAGAAAATTACCAGTTTTAATGGATCCTCCTTCAGATGATATTTGTTATGCAACACAAAATAGACAAGCTGCAGTTAAAAATATTGCGCCTAAAGTTGATGTTTTGATTGTTGTGGGATCAAGTAATTCATCTAATTCAGTTCGATTAGTTGATGTTGCGTTAGAAAATGGTGTCAAAAAAGCTTTCCGTATTGATTTTGCTCATGAATTGAAAAAAGAATGGTTTGAAGGTGCTAAGTCTGTGGGATTAACTAGTGGTGCATCTGTACCAGAAGAATTGGTCGATGGTGTTTTGAAATGGCTCAGTGATAATGGGTTTGCTGATGTAGAAGAAGTGGAAACAATCGAAGAGCATATAACTTTTTCTTTACCAGTAGAAATTAGAAAAGACTTAAAAGCTGCAGGAAAAAGTTAATTAGTTCTTTTTAGTCGAATATAAGTAATCAAAAAAGCGATCAAAGTTGATCCCACCATCCAAGGTGCGTTAAAAGCCAGAGTAGTTAAAAGCATCGCTGTTTGTTTTAAGAAAAATGATCCAGTTTGACTAAGAGTTAATTGACCTAAAATCAAAGTAATAAATAAATAGGCAACTGGGCCAGCTACAACTGGGTCCCAAGCATGTTTTGATTCAATTGTTGCCGCTAAATAAATAAGAGTCACAGAATAGGCAAGGCTTGTGATAATTCCAATTCTGCCAGTTAACAAAACTTCGATTAAACCTAAAATTAATGGGACTACCAAAATAAGAACAACTGCGGTTTTTGCAGGAAGTGGTGGTTGCAGCCAAGAAACTCTTTCAGCAAAAGAAATCTTTTCTCTTTCTTCATCTGCTAATTGTTTTGTTAAAACTTGATTTGGTGAAGTTCCTTTATAAAAATTTTCAACTTTTTTAGCAATTTCTTGTGAGTCAGCAAATTTTTCAGTTGCTGCAGATTCTTTTCTTCGAGCAAGAGCTGGATATGCATTCTCACTCTGTGGGCCGGTTGCACCAACTGCTCGATAGTAACGAGGTTCTAGTTCACGACGATTATCTTCAGCCACAAGTCCTACCGTATCTAATGATCAAGAATATTTAATCTTCAAGACCTTCAAGTTCTAATTTTCCACTCTCACCAACATAGCGAGATTTTGCTAAACCTTGAGTAATTTCGTCAGGAGATTCAATTTGTTTATTATTTGGAACTCCCTTTTGAGCAAGTTTTTTAGCTTGGCTTACAGCTTGTCGATCAAAGGAAGAAACAAAACTGTTATATCCATCAACTGCTTTATTTAGACCATTTCTAAGATTTTCTAAATGCTCACTTAGTTTTGCTAAACGTTTCAACATCTCTGCACCCATACTTCTAATTTCTTCTGCATTACTATTTAAATCTTTTTCATTCCACCCACAAGCAATAGTTCTTAATAGACCAAGCATGGTGGTCGGTGTTGCTGGAATAACATTTTTACCAAAAGCTTTTTCAAGTAATAAACCATCAAAATCAAGTGCAGTTGTTAAAAGAGATTCAAAAGGTAGAAATAAAATCACAAAATTTGGTGATTTTGTTGTAGTTGATTGATATTCCTTACCTGATAATTCATTAATTCTTTTACCTAAATCTTTGGAATGCTTTTCCAGTAAAGTGACTTTTTCTCCTTGCTCATTTGCTCCCATTGCATCAAAAAATGCGTCCCAAGGAAATTTCGCATCAACTAATACTTCACCACCACCAGCTAAAAGAATTGAAATGTCAGGACGATAAGAACCATCATCTGTAGTTCTTGAATCTTGTCTTTTGAAATGTGTTCCTTCAAGAAGTCCAGCATGTTTTAGTAATTGCTCTAATTGCATTTCTCCGTATTGCCCACGAGTTTGACCTTTACCCATTGCTGCTGCAATTTGTCGGGTAGCAGTTTCTAAAGATTCATTTCTTTCTTTAATTAATTCCATCTCAGTTTTTAGCATTGTTTCTGCTTGAATTCTTCTTCTATCTGCATCTTCAGATTTAGTTTTTAATTCATCAATTGCTTTTTGTACAGGTTTAAGCATTTGATCAATGGATGAAGCTGCTTGATTTGCTTTCTCTAAAGATTCATTTCTTTCCTCTAATGATTGAACTTTTCCTTGAAGTAAAACAGATTTTTGTCTTCCAATAAACCACGCAAAAGGAGTTGCAATAACAACACCAATCACAATTCCTAAAATTAAACTTGTTATTTGCATATATATAAGTGTGTATTAATGGGCTGACAATCGCATCTTGGACTCGCCAATAGGATAGAAACTATGGCTTTATCCGTGGGAATTGTTGGTTTACCAAATGTTGGTAAATCTACTTTGTTTAATGCATTAACTAAAAATAATGTTTTAGCAGCTAACCCTGTGGCAATCAGCACCACCGAGAAGAGCGCCAGCGGAAACGACGACGGGTTGAAGATGTGGACGCGTCGACCGTCGCGCTCCCACCGGAAGAACTCCTTCGCGAGGAATCCCACCGCCACCATCACGAACTGCCAGTGGAAGAACGGGTCCTTGAACCAGAAGAACAGCGTGATGCTGAAGATGATGGGGAACGAGCCGAAGCCGAGCGCGAACGTCCGTCGGCCCCGCAGCCGCGGGCCCCGAAGGCCGGAAAACCCTGGTTCCGTCAGGGCCGCCGCGGATGACCCCAGCCGACCCGGCCGCGCTTTTGCGTAGGCCAGCAATTCGTTGACCGAATTCGCCGCCACCGCTGGATGCAGCACCAGCATGCTCGGCGAATTCGCCGCCAGCGTGATCGGCAGGAAGTCTGTGGCCGGATTGAACGACACTTTCTGCAGCAGCGGCGTGACCCACAGCGTACTGCCGGTCACCAGCAGCGTGTTGAACCGGCCGGGCGGCAGCTATGCGCTGTCGTGGGTCTACCTCAACCAGCGTCCCGGGGATGCGCACCACATCTCCATCACCACGCTTGCCCTGCTCACCAACGCGATCACCGGCGTCAATCCGCTGACCTGGACCGACGTCACGCCGATTGCTCAAC
>CAXBQJ010000005.1:0-16367 GCA_963977775.1 uncultured bacterium | reverse complement strand
CAGCGAGCTACCGAGCTGCTCCACCCCGCGTCGTATTTATCAATGTTAATGCAATGTAATTTTCTTTAATAACTTGCGTTATCTAACGCACAAAATTTGCTGGAGTTACTTCTGGATTTGTTGCATCAGGACTTACTAAGTTGAGTCGTTTCTGCGCATCTAATGCTCTATCCAGAGCGTTTTCTAAATCTTTTTGTGCTTTTCCATAAGCAGTAAAGTCACCATTTGCCAATGCTTTTTTGCCATCACTAATTGCTTTTTGCATATCACTTATCGCATTAGCTAAATCAACAGCAGGATCACCTGTCAAATTTGGTGCAGGGCTTGTTGTATCTGGTTCAGTTTGAGTTTGATCTGGTGTTGAAATATTTGGAGTAGTTCCAAACAATGAATTTATTGCACTTTGAATATCATCTTCAAAAACTACTTTTTGGCCAAATGAGGCTAGAACTTTTCTTAGTAATGGATAACTTTCACCTGAAGTTGCTCTTACATAGACTGGTTCAACATAAAGTAAACCTCCTCCAATTGGAAGAGATAAAAGATTTCCAAGTTCAACATCAGATCCGCCACGTCTTAACAAAGAAAGTAGTGCTCCTACATTAGGATCTGATTCAAAATTATTTTGAACCTGAGTAGGTCCTGGAATTGTTGTATTTCTTGGTAATTGTAAAACTCTGATTTTTCCATAATCTTTGTTTGGGTCACTTGAAACTGCCATAAAGGAAGCTAAAGTTTGTCGTCTGGTTGGAGCAAAAGTCGTAGTTAAAGAAAAAATTGGCTTCTCATCTCCAGGCATTTGTAGTTGTAGATAATAAGGAGGTTGCGCACCTTGAACTCCTGGTCTGGTTGGATCATTTGGCACAATCCAAAAATCTTGTCCTCCATAAAATGCAAGTGCATCTTTTACGTGATACTTGCTCAAAATTTCTCTTTGAATTTTAAACAAATCTTCTGGATACCTAACATGTTTAACAACTTGATCTGGCATGGCAGATTTAGGTTTGACAATATTAGGAAAAGCTCTCGCCCATGACTTTAAAATTGGATCATTTTCATCCCAGGCATAAATTGTAACTGTGCCATCGTATGCATCTACTGTTGCTTTCACAGAATTTCTTACATAATTAACAGATCTTGCTGCTTGAGCTCGAAGTGCTGTTGAAGTTTGATTAACAGAGTCAGCTGTTGCAGTATCAAGGCTTGTTCTTGTTGCATAAGGATAAAAATTAGTTGAAGTATAACCATCTAGCAACCAAACAATTTTTCCATCAATAACAGCTGGATAAGGATCTCCATCAAGAGTTAACCAAGGTGCGATGCGTTGTACACGTTCTGCAGGATCTCTGTAATACAAAATTTTAGAATCATTATTAACTAAATTTGAAAGTAAAATATTTATTTCTTGATATCTAAAAGCGTATAAAGCTTTATTGAAAAAGTTTCCAATTGGAACTCCACCTTTTCCAGAATAAGTATTATTTTTTTGACCATTTGAACTTGTATCATCTGGATAATCTAATTCTCGAGGTTCACTTCCAGCAGCACCTCCCACGATTGAATAGGTTGGCGAATTCTCTCCAAAATAAATTCTTGGTTGATCAATTTTTAATGCACCTTTTGTTGGAATATCCGAAGTTGTAAATTCTGGTTCACCATCTATTCGAACAGCATTATCTTTTGCTGAAACCACACCAAATCCGTGGGTATAAACAAGATGTGAATTAATCCAATTTCTTTGCGCGCTTGGAATTCCAGCTAAATTTATTTCTCTTGCTGCAATTACAGTTCCCTGTTTGTCTTCGTTTACGTCATATCGATCAATATCTAAACTGTCTGCAAATGAGTAAAAACCTCTTATTTGTTGCAGTTGGTTAAATGTGGGTGAGAGTAATGCAGGATCCATTAAACGAATTTTTTCAATTGTTCCTAATTGCTTTGAAATAATTTCTTTATCTGGCTCAACACTTGCAGGGTAATCAATAATTTCTACATTTGCTAATCCATAAGAAGCTCTAGTTGATTCAATTGCCCTTTGAATATATGGAGCTTCCTTGTCAGCTTCACTTGGACGAACCACAAATTGTTGAACAACAGTTGGATAAATCCCACCAATTAAAACTCCAGTAACAAGTAAAGCTCCTATTCCAATATTTGGGATAAACCATTTTCTTCTAAATGCATTAATCACAAATAAAATTGCAACAATTAACGATAAATACATCATTAAATTCTTAGCAGGTAAAATTGCATTTACATCCACGTACTTAAGTCCAACTAATAACGTGTCCTGTTTTAATGCAAGACCGTATCTATCTAACCAATATGCATAAGCTTTCATTACAAAAAGAAGTGAAACCAAAATAGATATTTGGGACTGAGCAAATTTTGTTGCTTTTTGAGTTGGAGATTGTAAAGTTATGCCACCATAAATGTAATGAATTAATCCACTGGCAATTCCTGAAATAATAATTGTGCTAATTCCATAAGTTACTAATGCTCTTAAAAGTGGGTAGTCAAATACATAAAAACTAATATCTAAACCAAAATGGGGATCCTTCGCTCCAAATTCGGTTGAGTTCAACCATTGAAACCAATTTTTCCATTCAGCAGAAGCAGATCCTCCTGCTAAAAAACCTAAAAGTATTGGACCTATTACAAAAACAGTTTTTCTAACAGGATCAAGTGCCTCTCGATATCTTTGTAATGAAATTTGATCTGGTGTGACACTTGCATACATCGGCCTATATTTATATGCAAGAAAAACGTTTAACCAAATTATAAATCCAGTTAATGCAGCAAAGACAACAAATAATCCAACTCTCCAGGATAAAACTGAAATATAAACTTGTGAAGCTTCTACTGATCTATACCAAAGCCAATCTGTGTAATATCCCGACAACGAAAATAGGGCGATAACAAGTGCACCTAAAGAAATTAATAGATAAGAATTTTTACCTCTAGGTCTCTTAAAGGTAAAGTCGGGACGAGGAAAGGCCATATTTCGACAATACGAAATAAGTATTAATTCGTCCAATCGGGGTTAACTTCCCCAATAAAAATATCGATTTAGGACATTACGAGCAAAGGTTTAGACCCTCGGCCGTTCCAGTTTTGTTAAAAGTCTTAATTGCCGAAATTGCATCATTGAGGTTTTTTATAGCCACAACAGGAATATTTTTGTAATAACTTGATCCAACTTCTGCACAGTTATCAATGGGGGCTAAAAATATTTCGCTTCCGCCTTTTTTAGCACCTTCTAATTTTTGCCTAATCCCTCCAATAGGGCCAACTTCTCCTAAATAATTTATGGTTCCTGTTCCAGAAATATTTTTTCCACCTGTTAAATCATCTACAGTCAATTCATCAATAATTCCTAAGGTGAGCATTAAACCAGCACTTGGCCCACCAACTTCACTAACTCCAAAATTGAAATCATAAGGCGAATCTATTCCTGGGCCAATTGAAATTCCAATGGAAGCTTTTGATTTATCTGTTTTTAATTCTCCACCTACAACAACAATATCTTTTATTTTATTTTCTCGACTCAACTTTATTTTTATTTCTTCACCGGGTTTTTTCATTTGCACAAAACGAACCACATCAGTAGAAGTTTTTACAGGTTTTTGATCAACTTCTAAAACTAAATCACCTGGTTCAATTTTTCCATCACTTGGAGAATCAACAACAACACTATCTACGACCACGCTTAATGGAACAGGAATTTTTAAATAAGTGAGCGCTGCTGTTATTGCATCTGTTTGGGAAGTGGAAAAAGCTTTTTCGTTTCTTTTCTTTATCGCTTCTGGATCTTCTGCTTCTGGATATAGCTCAGAGGCAGGAACAATTGCATCAATTGGGCTGAGCCAAGCTGAAATTGCATCAACAAGTACTAGGCGACCAAAAGGTCCACCTGTTTCAGAAACGGTTGTGAAATTTAATTTACCTTTTGATTCATAGGTTTTAGTTCCAATAATTGTTATTACTTCTTTATCGTCTACTTTTCCTACTGTATTAAATAATGGACCTGGTGAAATTTTTATAAAAGGTACAGGTATTAGTAATAAAAAAACTAAAAGTGCAAGCAAAAAAATATTGAAGTAGAAACGATTATCAGATTTCATTGTCTATCTTTTTCGTTTTTTCTTTGACTTAGGAATTGGTCTAGTCATAGCATTTCTAAATTCAGCTAAACCTGACATTCCTTTATGAGCATTGGCCGGTCTAGAAGGTCTGTATTTGATTGCAAAATAAATTGCGGTCAAAGTTCCTGCAAAAACCGGAATTAGAAGCCAAAGAAGTACCTGCATACTTCAAGATTACGACCTATCGCGAGATACTTATCTAAGAGAGTGAAATTTAAATTAAGAGGTGTGTCATCGATCCAGCAGAACTTGGCAAAATACTTAGTCAATTAGGCCAAATGTTGCAAAGCTCAGGAAACGCTCCTGTTGGCTGGGATGCAGCAGTGAACATGGCGAGAACAAATGTTGTTCAAGCTGGAGACCCAAGTGTAAGTGAGCAAGAAAAAAAGGAAGTTAAATCAAATATTGAACTTGCTCAAAATTGGCTTAATTCTGTAACAAATTTTTCAACTAAAACAATTAACTCAAATTCTTGGTGTAGAAGTGAATGGATTGCGGCAACTGTGCCGACTTGGAAAAAAATAGTTGAGCCTGTTGCGCAGAGAGTGCAAAAAAGCATGACAAATTCATTTCCTAATATTCCTGGGATGGATGAAGGACAGCAAGCAATGCTGAAACCTTTACTTGAATCTTTAAAACCAATGTCAGCAGCAATGTTTTCTATGCAGGTAAGTAATGGTTTATCAGCGCTTGCAAGCGAAGTACTTTGCTTAACAGATATTGGGCTACCTTTAGGAGATACATCTATTCCATCTCTTATCCCACGAAACATAAAAGAATTCTCTAATGGATTATCTGTGACAGAATCTGATTTTTTTGTATTTATCGCTTTAAGAGAAACTGCTGCAAGTAGATTGTTTTCAAATGTAGCTTGGCTTTCTCCCACGCTTTTATCTGCCATAGAGGAATATTCATCACAAATTAGTGTGAGCAACAATAAAGTTAATGACTTAATGTCTCAAATAGACCCAACTAATCCTGAATCAATTCAAGAAATAATTTCTGGTGGACTTTTTGAACCAGAATTAAATGAATCTCAAAAATCGGCATTAAAAAGAACTGAAAGATTATTAGCTTTAATTGAAGGTTGGATTGTAGAAATAGTAAATAATGCTGCTACAAATAGATTGCCAAGTTTAAATTCATTACAAGAAGCTATGAATAGAAGAAGGGCAGAAGGTGGCCCTGCTGAAAAAACTTTTGGAGCATTAATTGGTTTAGAACTTAGACCAAAATTAATGCGTGAAGCATCTCAATTTTGGAAGCAACAAACTAAAGTTAATGGAATTGAAAAACGTGATTCATTATGGAGTCATCCAGATTTATTACCAAGTCTTGAGGATTTACAAAATCCTGAATTCTTTAATCAATTTCAGGCACCTCTAGATATTTCTTCACTTTCAACATTGGGCGAGGCACCTAAAGAAGATGATGAAAATACAGATGATGGTAACTCATCTAATGCATCCAAGTAGCCTTCTGCTTTTTCTTTCTTTTCAAAAGTTTTCATAAAAGAATCAAATTCTTTTCCATGATCGTTTACTACTAAATGAACGAGTTCATGCAATAAAACATAATCAAGAACATATTGAGGCAATCCTTTTAATCTGCTACTTATTTTTATATCGCCTTCTAATGGAGTACAAATTCCCCAAGTAGAAGTTAATCTGGATGACCAACTCACAGATTTAGCTTCAACTTTAGAAAACAAATATGTTGCTGATAATTCTTTACTTCTATTAAATAATTCTTGGTCAGAAAAATAAGCTCTTGGATCTTTTTGATCCATTTTATTTATTAAATCGCGAGCAAGTTCCTCGATTTCTTTATTCGACATCCGATAAGGCACTTTCAATACTGTTTTACTTCCCTCTCGAGAAGCAGAGACTGTTCTTCGGCGTTTATGAGACCTTCGAACTTCAACATGTTCGGGCAGATTAAGGTGCTTAGTCACAAAAATAACGCTAGAGGCTAAAACTATTTTTTATCCACAAACACTCTCAGCTAAATTCGCAGTTCAAAGGCCTTTTTTGATTTATAACAATTTTTTCCCCACACGTTTATCCCCAATTTATTAACCATTTTTATTCGACTTTTAACAAATAATCCACAATTTCATCTACAAGCTAATTTGACCCCAGTATTGACTTGGACGTAATTTTTCTCTTAACGACACCGCTGGGATAACTTCTCATCCGAGTTTTTATGTATCTGGGGAAAGTGCATAAAGCTTCATTGAGATGTGGCCCAGCGGTTTCAATTTATTGTCTGTTTTGTCACTTAAACATTCTTGAGGCATTAAATACCCTCTCATGAGGGATTTGTGCTCAAAATTACGGCGTGGCATGTTCAAAAGTCCCTCACGAAGGCTCTCGTGCGCTTAGGGTTGAAGTGTGAGGGAATTTCATCCCCCACGTTCGCAAGGAGGATTTACATGGCTGGAGAGTCATACACAGGCGAAGCGTACTGCGTGAAATGCAAAGCCAAACGCCAGTTCACTGGTGAAGTACATGAAACCAATGGCCGCCGTATGGCCAAAGGTATTTGCCCAACCTGCGGCACCAAGGTGACCCGCATCCTCGGCAAAGCCTAAAGACAGCAGACGTCTTCATTTCCCTTGAGCAAGAAACTGCTCAAGGGAAATTTTCTTTTTAAGCAGCATCCCATTTACATGTACACACATTTTTTTTCATTAAATTTTTAAAGGTAATCTCTGGACCTACCGGATTTAATTCACACACCATATTTAGCAAACTTGGGTTTTGATCAATTAGTTCCTTAGATAAAAATGAAACTACATTAGTTGCAACTAATGAACTAGCTAATGTTGTAAGTGTGGGATTTTTATCAAGTTCTCTAAAATTAGATTTAACAGCTATTAGACTTCTAATTTTATTTTTTAAATTGAATACTGACTGACATCTTGTACAGGTTTGATTTTCAGGAATCACAAAAGGCCCCACATTTATGTTATCACCAATCCTATTTACAAAAACATGAACAATTTTTTTATGGAGAATTTCATTCAATTCGTATTCTTTTAAATCTTTACAGATAACAACCAAATCAGGATTTACTTGATTATTTGGTCGATCAATTTTCGCATCAAAATATGAAATTGATTGTTTTATACTTTTTGAAAGTGAAGTCCCTATCTCTTTTGCTTTTGGGCCAAAACAATTTATGTCCCCTAAACTTATCAAGTTCTGACTTCCAGAAAGATCCTCTAGAACTATTCTGCCCACGCCAGCTGCTGCTAAAAGATGTGATATTTGATAAGCAAGTGTATTTAAACCTAAAACTTGAATATAACTATTTTTCAAGTTTTCAAATTTTTGATGCATAATGTTTTGATTTATAAGAATTCTGTTTTTTATTAAAAAACTAAATGATTCTTGTATTTCACTATGAATTCTTTCATCAATTCCAAATTCAATAAAAATTTGACTAATTGAAGTAATGCCATCTAGACGAGTAAATATTTTTTGAGTCTCAAGTGGTAATTCATTAATTTGAATTGAATGCCCATTTTGAAAGGTTACTTGAAGTGTAGATTTGTCTAGCCAAACATAGTCAATTTCAGGATTAATAATTAATCGCATGAATTACTCCTTAATCTTTATTAAGGATTAGAACATATTTAGAAAATATGTGTTTTACTTATCCACAGGGTGTAGTTGTTCAATTTCAGGCTCAACTTGAGCCAAAACCGTGCTTAGTTCATCAAAGTATTTACCAAATTTAACCTCATCGACTCCAACAATTTTAAGAAATTCTGACTCACTTTTTACCTCAAAAATTGCTTCAACAAAAGCTTCCAAGCTTGCATCACTAAATATTAAGAACTCAGGCAGATTCTCAATTATTGCCTGTTCTGCTCGCCATTTTTTTGCAGCCAACAAATATTCTGAAGGTAATTTGGAGGGACAATTTTTACATCTTTGAAGTATAACCTCCGAACCACTTACAAGAGGCTTCTCACAATTTTTACATCTCATCAAATCTTTTGTAATTTCATTTTTTCTAGAAATTTTTGTATAAACTGTTTCGTCAGTTGCAACATTTAATTTATTTTTTTGATTTAAAAATCTTGAAATTATTCTTTCCCCACTATCGCTATCTCTACTTTTAGCCCAACTAAGATAAAGATTTTCTTTTGCTCTTGTAGTTGCAACATAAAGTAGTCTTAATTCTTCATTAATTTCATCTTGAGTTTCTGCTTGAATAAAAGGCAAGTAACCATCACTTACTCCAAGAACAAAAACATGATCCCACTCAAGACCTTTTGTGGCATGAATGCTTGCCAAAGTGATTTTTGGTTCTAGGCGACTTTTTAAACTGTATCTTTCATTTGTTTGCATATAAAATTCAATATTTTCACTTTCCAATTGTGATGCTAATAGCTCTAATTGAGCATTAACTCTTGATAAAACTGCGATATTTTTTGGTTCTACTCCATTTTCTAATAGTTGACTTATTTCTTGAGTTATCATTTTTGCTTCTTCAAAATCGTTTGATAAAGAATTAATTTTCACTACTTCATTCTTTGCTCTTGTGGGAAATAGCGAGCCCACACTTGATTTAGAGGAGGGCATTTGCGCCAATAATGAATTGGCAAAATCAACAATTTCAAAACTAGAACGATAGTTGCGATTGAGCCTAAAAATGGCTGCATTTGGATATTTATGAGGAAATTCCTCTAAATATTTTGCTTTTGCGCCAGCAAATGAATAAATTGTTTGTGCGATATCGCCTACGACGCAAATATTCTCATTTGCACCAAGCCATAAATCTAATAAATTTTGCTGTAATGGATTAACGTCCTGATACTCATCAACACTAAAAAATTCAAATATTTGCTGAACTTCACTTAATAAATCTGGTCTATCTTCAAATATTGCGACCAAGAGCATTAATACATCTTCAAAATCAATTAAATTATTTTTATCAGTGAAGTTTATGTAATCTTGATAAGCATCTGCAAAATCCAAATTACTAAGAGATTCTGGATCCATGCGATTAGTTTTTGCAAATTCAATTTCAGATATCACTTCTCGAATTTTTAATTTCTTATTTTTCAGAGCTGCGTCCAAAACTTTATATTTATTTTCAATAATTATTGGCATAGTCCCGCCAATAGCTATTGGCCAAAAATATTTCAATTGACGAAGTGCTGCTGAATGAAAAGTCCTTGTTGCAACGTTTCTTATTCCTAAACTTGCAAGGCGCAAAGCCATTTCATCTGCTGCTCTAGTAGTAAAGGAAAGTGCTAAAACCTTTGTTGGATCAAATAAATTATTTAAAACACCATTGGCGATTCGATAAGTTAGTGCTCTAGTCTTTCCGCTACCAGCACCAGCATAAATAACTACTGGACCTTCTAATGTTTCAACTACTGCTTTTTGTGCGTCATCTAAATCTTGTAATAAAGAAAAACCAAAAGACATTAAAGTCCTAGCTTTTCTTTCACCTGTCCCAAAGATGGATTAGTAACTGCGGTCCCATCCTCATAAACAACTGTCGGAACCGTTCTATTTCCGCCATTTACTTTTTCAACTAAATTTGCTGCTTCTGGATCTTGTTCTATATCAATTTCGTCAAAAGAGATATTTTCACGTTTTAATTGGGCTTTTAATCTTTGACAATAACCACACCATTGAGTCGAATACATCGTTAATTGAGCCATAAATAAATTATCTCATATATCTTTAATCAGCAAGATTCATACTATGCAATATCAAGTTTCTTGAATGAAAATATTTCATCATCGACTGCATAGACATTTTTTTCAGCTTCAAATTGCATACTTGGCACATAAACAAATCCAGCCTTTAATTTATTTGGGTCAATTTTGTGATATTTCCACCAAGCATGCCTGTACCAAGAAAGTTGCAAGTGATCTGATTTTCCAATTACTCCAGTTTTCCAATCAATAAGTAATATTTCGCCATCCTTTTCAAACACTGCATCAATTCTTCCTCTTAAAGATCGACCTTCAATTGAAATTTCAAAAGGCCATTCCAACGCAACTGGTTTTAAAGTTGCCCAGGATGAATTTAGAAATGCACTTTTCATTTCGTCTAATTTTGAGTCATCTATAAAACTTTGATCAGCTGCTCCTTCTAAATCTAAAGTGTCAAATAGGGTTGGCATTGCAAAGTGTTTTTCTACCCAATGATGAAATTGCGTGCCTCGACGAGACTGATCGATTGGTTTTTGGGGCATTGGTCTGACTAGATTTTCAGCAAAACTTTTTGAATTTCTAATCATTTTTATAGTTTTTGTAACATTTAAATAATCAGGTATTTTCACATTACGTTTAATTAATGATTTATCCTGGAGCACTCTTAAAAGTGCCTCAATATCTTCATCAATATTTTTTAATATTTCTTTTTCTTCTAGGCTTAATTGATTTTCATCAATTTCTTGATTATTCTTCACCCACATTGCTAATTCTTTACGAATTTCTCTTTTGTTAACGTCGTAAACAAATGGCCAATTTACGCTTTGCTTATTTACTAAATTTGGATTTTCTTGCTCTAAGTTCTCAGACCAATTGATAATTAAACCATTTCCATCCTCTACTTGCTGCTTTAATTCAAGTAAAAATTTTGACGGTCCTCGAGGATTTTTTTGTAATTTGCCCCACCAATGACTTGAAACAAATACACCTTTTTCTGCTCGTGTTAAGGCAACATACATTAATCTTCTTTCCTCTAGATCTAAAAAGTCATTTATTTCATCTTTATATATCTCTAATTCTTTAGATCCTGATTTAAAGTTTGTGGGCAAAAAATCTCGATCAACTCTTAAGTTATAAGGAATGACTTCTGCTTTCTTTAACCAACTATCTTTTCTTTTGTTAGGAAATACGGTTTCGCAAACTGATGGAATGAATACATAAGGAAATTCGAGCCCTTTGGCACTATGAATCGTCATTAATTGAATACAGTCTTGAAAAGTTCTTTGCTCAAATTCAATGCTGGTATTTAAATCTTCGGCTTCATCTATCCACTCCAAAAATTCTCTAACCACAGCATGTGGAGATCCTTGATCAAATGACTCTGCAACTTCCTGTAACTGCATTAATGCTTCATATCTTGATTCCAAAGTAAAATCATCTCCGCAAAGTATTTCACTTAGTAATCCGGTAGAACTCATAATTCTAAAAATAAAATCAGATAAGGGCTCAGTTATAAATCTTCTTAATATCTCAAGCTCTTTATCCAATTTTAATAATTCTTCTTTAACACCTGGTGAGTACAAAAAGTTTCCAGGATCTTTTAAAGCATCTGCTAAGACTGCTAAATCAGCAATATCGATTCCATCTGTTGCATGTAACAGGTTATCTTCAAAATTTCTATCTTTTTTTTCTTTAAAGTCTTTTACTAATTCTTTTGCCCTTTTTGCTAAAAGATTTAAGTCAGTAGGACTTAACTCAAATCTTGGACCGGCAAGAATTCTTACTAATGAAGGATTATGAGAAGGATCATCAAGAATACGAAGATAGGCCAATACTTCACTTACTTCAGGAATATCAAGCAAATTTCTTTTACCGGAAAAAATAGCAGGAATTTTCTTTTTTATAAGTAAATCAAAGATAGTAAGTAATTCTGGAGTACTTCTACCAAGAATTGCGATATCTTTAAAATTTACCTTTTTTAGGGTAAGTAATTTTTCTATTTCCTCTACTACCCCTTGAGCTTCTGCTAAGTAAGTGTCATATAAACCAATTTTTACTTCACTCGAAGTTTGCTTATGTGAAACTAAAGAATCTATCTCATGATGTATTTCGCGTAAATCTTTCGAAATCTTGTTTGCAGAATTTAGAATATTTTGGCCACTTCTAAAATTTGAAGTTAACTTAAATATTGAGCTTAATTCATTATTATCTTTAGGAAAATGCTTTTGGAAATTATTTATATTCGCCACAGATGCCCCTCGCCAGCCATAAATTGCCTGTAATGGATCACCAACTGCTGTTACCGGATGTCCTTTATCAAATATTTCACTCAAAAATAGTCTTTGTATTACTGATGTATCTTGATATTCATCTAATAAAACTGCTTTAAATTCTTCTCTTAACTTATCTTTTACTTGGTCATTTGTTTTCACAATTTGCAAGGCAAATCGCATTTGATCCGCAAAATCTATAACATGCTCTAATTGTTTATTATTTCTAAATTCATTAACTAATTTAGCAAGCTCAATTCTTTGTTCAATTACAATATCTATATCTTTTAAAATTTTGGTTTGTTTTGATAAATATATTTCATTTTTTAATTCTTTTGCATTTTGGATAATTTTCTCAAGATCTAAATCATGTTCAGACATTTGATTATCAAGTAGTATTATCTGCTGTGCAATTCTTTTTGGAGACTTATCAAGAAAATTTAAATTAATTTTGGTATTTATCACAGTTTTATATGCCAAACTTGCTCTGGTAGTTTCACTAACTGGAATTAAATCTGAATCTAATCCAATTAGAAGCCCAAAATCATTTAATATTCTTAAAGCGAAAGAATGATAAGTTAAAACTTCTGGTTCCAAAGTATAATCAATTTTCTTTTTAAGATTTTCTCTGATTCGATTTCTTAATTCAATTGCAGCTTTATTAGTGAAGGTCAAACCCAAAATTTGATTTGGTTCAATTTTTTCTTTATCAATAAGCCATAAAACTCTTTCTGCCATCACACTTGTTTTGCCAGTTCCAGCACCTGCCAAAACTAAAGATGGCTCAAGAGGAGAACGTATGGCTTCAAGTTGCTGGCTAGTCAAATTTACTTTCATGAAATTACACTTTGACCTTGCGTTTGTGCTGGGCACATTTTTTTAAAATTACAAGATCTACATAATTCACTTGGTGAAGCTTTATATTCCCTATTACTGATAACTTTTACTGCATCTTTTATGGTCTCTAAAATTTCACTTTCAACAGTATTACCACTGTTTCTTTCTGATACGCCTTTTCTAGTCATTTTCTTTAAATAAACTAAACTAGCACTTTCGTCGTGAGATTTTGCTAAATCTAATCCATACAATGAATTTCTTTGCACCGCTAATCTATAAATTGCAAGTTGCGGATCAACTAGTGCATCGTCATATGAAATTTCATTTTTACTAGTTTTAAAATCAATAATGTGAATGTTTTCTTCATTAATTAAATCTGACTCAACTCTATCTATAAAACCACTGATTTTGATTGTTTCCTTAATTCCTTTTAGATTCATTTCGAAACTAAAATAAACTTCAGAACCTAATATTTTTTTATCACTTCTTTTTTGGTGCCATAAAATTAAATTTCTTAGAGTTTCTAAAGTATTTAGATATTCTTTTTGAGAAATCCAGTCAGCTTCAAATTGTAATTGTGGCCAAACTAAGTCAAGGTTTTTTTGTAAAGATTCAATATTTGGCTCAATTTGGCCAGTAGTAATTCCTTGAGCAAGAGCATGCACAATTGATCCAATAGTTGCCGAATTTTTTCTGACTAAGTTTGCTCCAGCTTTTTTTTCATAAAACCATTTCAAACTACAATCTCTTAATGTTGCAAGACTTGATGCAGAAAGAGTTATAACATTTTCTATCTCTTGTTCACTGTCATTTTTTTTACTTTTATCAAGAGTTGCCCACCAATTATCAGGGTTACTTGCAAAACTAATTGATTTTTTATGTACATCACGACTTTCATTAATTTTTGCTAATCTTTGGGCAATACTTTTTCTAAAAATAACTGAGTTATTCTGATTTTGACCCATTTTTCTTAAATTTGCTACTAGAAAATTTAGTGAAAGAGGTTTATGGGGCATTCCTACATGATGTAGGATTTTAAGATTTGGATTTTGAGTCAAAAATTTTGATGGTTGAGCATGAGTAGAAAATTCATTGCTCACTGCTGTCAATAGAATTCTATTTTTAGCTCTACTTTTTGCCACCTCAAATAATCGTTTTTCTTCCTCTAAAATCTCCAGTTTTGAAGGAGCTCTTACTAAAGTTTCATACCCTAGTCTTTCCACTTCAAGTAGAGAATTTCTAATTTGATTTGATGGCCAAACTTCTTCTTGTAAATCAGGCAATATTACAAATTTTGCTTCTAAACCTTTAGCTTTATGAGCAGTAACAATTTGAACTCTTTCATCTTCAATAGGTTTTTGTGCAATAGTTTCTGCTTGAAAACTTTGTTTTCCAAGATCACTAATAAAATTTAGAACACCTCTTGTGCCAAGAGTTCTTTCATCTTCTCTTGCGGCTGCATCAAATAAAGCTAAAACTGCATCAAGATCTCTATCAGATTTTTTCGCCTCTATGCCCGTTTTGAAACAATTATTTCTTAAATTTTCACTCCATTTATATTCAAAATCTTTAATTTTAAAAAGGTTTCTATTTTTTTCACTGATTTCATAATTCCAAATTGACCATAAAACTATTTCCACTCGTTGTTTCGATCTTATTAAATCTTTAGCAGTATGAATCACTCCAGCTAAGATTCTTAAACTTTGAGAAATTTCGTGAGAAATTTCATTCAAGTAATTTGCATCTTTTATTGCATGATAAATAGATTGCTCTGATGATAAAACTTTTAAATTTTTTTCCTTGGCATTTTTTCTAAACAATCTGGCACATTCTCGTAATTCAAATGCCGGGGCATTAATTAAAGGTCCTTTTAATAAATCTCCAACGAGTTGTACATTTGATGAATTTTCCTCCCCTTGTGCAAATTCAGCTGCTATCGTTAGACAATCAATTAATACTCTTGCCACAGGATCTTTGATCAAAGGTAAATCTTCTGCATCGATTGTGACCGGAATTGAGTAATTATTAAGAGCTCGAGTTAACGAATTTATCGAATTAGAATTTCTCAAAATGATCAAAATATCAGACCATTTTGAATCAAAATTTTCTTGTTTGTATCGAGAAATTGTGTTGGCAATATTGAAAAATTGTGAATTTGAAGTATCAAAAGTATTTATTTCTTCTTGAATTTGTGATTTAGTTCGATAATTGTTTTTTAATACTATTTTTTTCACTTCACCAAAATCTTCAACAAATCTGTCTATTGCAGCAAAATCAGCTCCTCTAAATTGATAAATGCTTTCACTTTTTTCTCCTGCACAAAATAAAAACTTATCGGGTTTGACTAAAGTCTTTAAAAGTCTTACTTGAGAAGCATCAATATCTTGATATTCATCAACATAAAAATGGGTATAATTTAAATTTATTTGTTTTAAATCTTTTAAAGTTAGAAGCAAAAGATTAACTCGATGCACAATCTCTGCATAATCAGTAGATTCGGAGGAGTCCAAGTTATCTAAATACATCTCGGCAAAATGTCCAAGACTTATCCAATTTTGATTTTCATACTTAATTCCAGTTTCAATTAATTGCTCAGGATCCATCCCTAAATTTCTCATCCGAGCTAATAAGTTTCTAACCTGTCTAATAAATCCTTTTGTAAGAAGAGCAGGTTTTAAATTTTCTGGCCAATTTATTGAATTATCTTCAATGCTTCCCTTTATTAATTCACTAATTACTACTTCTTGTTCAGGACCTGAAAGAAGTCTTAAGGGTGATAACGAATAATTTTCATTTAAGATTCCTTGATTTAAGGCTGATTGCATAATTGAATGAGTAAAGGAATGAAATGTTGAAACTTGTGGAATTGAAAATCCAGACAATCTTCTTGATAAATATTTTCTCATCATTTTTACTTGATTTCTTGAGAAACAAAAAATCATTATGCGATTTGAAGAAATTCCATTTTCAATTTGCTTAATTACATTTTCAGCTAAAACTAATGTTTTACCTGTTCCAGCAAATCCGCTAACTAATATTTTTCCCTGTTTTTGTTGAACAGCCTGATCTTGCTCTTGATCAAGATTTGGAGAAACTATTTTTTCCAGACCACTGTTATCTAGTGAAATATCTGGAATAAGTTCTGTTTTCATATACCTACTTCATCATTTACCTGTGACATGAGTCCATCCAGCCAAAAGTATCAAGGTAATGAGACGATAGAAACAATGACAATTTACGACAAATTCACACACAGGCGTGTGGCAAGAAGGCCAAGGGATTTAATCAACCTTTTATTGTCCCTTCTTCTAACCAGCCTTTTAGTAGCCATTGGAGTAATAGCAGCTAGAACCACTGCTGGCTTAGATGAAGATTTAACTATTGTTTCAAGAGAATTGCCAAGTTTTGTAATTTTTATTTTAAATACTATTG
>CAXBQJ010000004.1:0-16742 GCA_963977775.1 uncultured bacterium | reverse complement strand
TAAAGCAAGAATTTTCATATTTAAAATTTCGAATAGATTTTAATGGATCTTTAGGTTTACCTCAAGCAATCAAATATGCTGATGAATTTAATTCTTTCAATATTGAATATTTTGAACAACCTTGTAATAATTTAGACGACTTAAAACAATTAAAGAAAAAGAGCAAGATAAAGATAGCTATTGATGAAAGTTTTAGACTTGCACCAAATTGCTTAGATAATTCATTGCTAGATCAAATACTTGATATTGCAGATTTTTTAATTGTAAAACCTATTCCCCTTGGTGGCATAAAAAGATTTAAACAACTTTTAGCGAAAGTCAGAGAAGATACAAAAATCGTTATTTCAGGTTCCATGGATACAAGTATTGGACTTTATTTAACTGCCCTTGCACAAACACTTATCCCTGAACAAAAAAGATTGGTTGCAGGCGGTGGAACAGGATTAATGCTTAAAACTGACTTAGTTTCTGAAACTATTGTTCCCCAAAATGGATTTATCGAAGTTAAAAAATTAGCACCAAATGAGTCTTTAATAGTAGAGAGTTCCAATAGAGATTTACTAATTAATAGAATTAGTGACTGCTTTGATTTTGGAAGAGAAAGAGGTTGGTTTTAATGTCAACCAAACAACCAGCTTCTGCTCTTGCTGCTCAATTAGTAGTTCAGCAATTAATTGATAACGGTGTTGAGTTTGTGACTTTGGCACCAGGCTCAAGAAATGGACCTCTATCTTTAGCGTTAGTTCAGGCAGAAAAAAAAGGTTTTCTTTCTTTACACGTTCGAATAGATGAAAGATCTGCTGCTTATGTTGCACTTGGCGCAGCAATTAAAAGTGGTAAACCAACGGCAGTATTGACTACTTCAGGAACAGCCGTCGCGAATTTATTTCCTGCAATAGTAGAAGCAAAATATTCTTCTGTTCCATTAATTGTTTTAACTGCAGATCGACCAGCTGCTGTACAAGGTACAGGTGCAAATCAAGTAATTGTGCAGCGAGAAATTTTTGGAGACTATGTAGCAAGAAGTATTGAAATAGCTTCAGAGTCATTAAATATTGAAACTTCATCAGCCAGAGAAGCAATTAAAGACAGAATTAATTCAGTTTTTTCTATAGCAATTAAAAATAAAGTTCCAGTTCACTTAAATATTAATTTGAATGAACCTTTGGTACCAACTGAAGAATTTACTTATATAAAAAGAAAAAGTAATGACCTAAATAATCAAAATATTCCTGAAAATATTTCAACTGAATATTTAAATAAAAAGGGCATAATAATTGCTGGAGGAACTAATTTAGAATACGAAAATTATGTTTCAGAAATAAGCCAAGCATTAGATTGGCCCGTAATTGTTGAACCACCACATATTTGTGTTGGTGACAATATGATTTCAAATTCGTCTGTGTCATTGCAATCTAAAAATCAGGAATTAAAACCAGAAGTAGTTTTAACAATTGGTCGTACTGGATTATCTAGGCAAGTTAATCAATTAATTAAGGAAACTAAAGTCGTTTTATCTTGTGCTGTACCAAGTGTAATTACAAATTCATTAGCAAAACAAAAAATTGGTGGCTTATTTAAAATTCCAGCTAAACAAAATAATACAGAGTGGAAAAATTCTTGGATAAACCATGGAAAAATGGTTTTTGAGAAAATTCAAAAAATGTTAAGTAGTTTTTCTCCAATTTCAAGTCTTCACGTTGTCGATTTATTAATAAGAAAACTACCAATAGATTCACATATTCATCTTTCTTCAAGTTTTGCTGCTAGAGATTTTGATCTTTTAATCTCAAATGAATATCAATCTCCATTTTCAAATGGCAAAGTTAGTGTGTCCATGAACAGAGGAGTAAATGGAATTGATGGAGTTGTATCAACTGCAATAGGTGCTGCATTGGTAAACAAAAAATCAACTTTTGCATTCTTAGGAGATATTGCAACTATTCATGATTTAAATAGTTTTGTGATGCCAAAATTAGAAAAAATACCTAACATTACTTTTATAATTTGCGATAACAATGGTGGCGGAATTTTTAATACTTTAGAGCAAGCAGACGTTGAAGATTTTGAAAGAGTTTATGGAACCCCAACTAATATTGATTTAGTTAATGTTATAAAAAATTTAGATATTGACGCTAAATATATTAATGAATTAAAAGATTTAGAGAAAGAATTAAATGAAACAAAAGGAATTAAAGTATTGGTAGTAAAAGTAACTTCAAGAGTTAATGAAGCAGATTTAAGAAAAAATCTACTTTCAATTAGTTAAAGCATTCCGCATCGCACTAAATTTTGCATTTGATTCAATTAATTCATCTTCTGGATTAGATTCAGAAACAATCCCACAACCTGCAAATAACCTAGCTTTATTCTCATTTATTTCTGCGCACCTTAGTGCTATTCCTAACTCTCCATCACCTTTAGCATTTATCCAACCAACAGGGCCTGTGTATCTATTCCTTTTCATTTTTTCTAATTCACGAATAACAATTTTTGCTCGATCAGTTGGCGTTCCGCAAATAGCTGCACTTGGATGAAGCGATCCTGCTAAAACTAAAGCAGGTGCTGAATCAACCAAAGTTCCTGAAATATCTGTTGCTAAGTGCACTACATTTGAAAGTCGCAAAACTCTTGGATTAGTCGGAACCTTCATGTCAGTGCAGTGCAGCGCTAAAGCTGTGGCTACAGAACTAACTGCGAATTCATGTTCATCTAAATCTTTTCCACTTTGTAATAACGTCTCTGCTAATTGCTGATCATTTACATTGTCATCTCTTTTAATCGTTCCAGCTAAAACTCTAGATAAAACTTGATCTGAAGTTCTTCTGATTAGAAGTTCGGGAGTTGCACCTATCAATGTGTCAACTGAAAAAGTCCAACATTCAGGAAATGAATCACTTAGATTTTGAAGAACGTGTCGAATGTCAATTTTGTCATCACTTGAGGCGTTTAAATCTCTAGTTAATACAACTTTGTCTAATTCCCTGTTGTTAATTCTTTGCACGGCTTTTGAAACAGATTTTTGCCATTCTGAAATAGATAAAGTTCCATCACTCCAAGTTAAATTTTGAGGAACTTTCACCTCTGTTTTGTAATTAAGAACTTGGTTTTTTATTTCTTCGATGTTTAAGTTCCCAATAATAGTTAGCCATGTGGATTCTGCATTTTGTCCAACAATTATTTGTGGTACTACAACAACACTTGAATCTTCAATCTCATAAGAAAAAGAGACAAAAGATATTGCTCCAGAACCTAAGGTTTGAACTTCATCTCTTATGGCGCAGTTATCAACAAAGTCTTTCCACCATCTATGAGCTCTGGAAAATCTTTCTTTACCAATAAATTCTTCTTTTGTTTTAACACCCCAAGCAACTAATCCTTGATTATTTCTAACCCAAGTAAAAATTTCTTGGCTTTCAACATTTGGTAAAAGTTCAAGAAGATTGACTTTTTTACTTAGTGCAATTGTGCGAATAGGAGTTGTCGAAAAGTTTTCTATTTTTGTTTGATTCGACATGATTCCTAGACTACGACTGAGTTGTAAATCCTGCCACAAGTGGCAAAAAATTGTGGGGCTGACACAATTAGATTATGTCTAAAGCTTCATTAACAAAAAATCCTGCCGAAGTGGCAGAAATGTTCAATAGGGTTGCAAGAAAATATGATCTAACTAATGATGTTTTAGCACTTGGCTTTACATACTCTTGGCGTAAAAAAACTGCAAAAGAATTAAATCCTAAATATGGTGAACTAATTTTAGATGTAGCAGCAGGAACTGGTACTAGTTCAAATGCTTTTACAAAATCTGGAGCAAAAATTATCTCGTGTGATTTCTCTATGGGAATGCTTACTGAAGGCAAAAAGAGATATTCCAAATTAAATTTCACAGCAGCCGATGCACTTAAATTACCTTTTGCAGACAATACTTTTGATTCAGTGACAATTTCATTTGGAATAAGAAATGTCAACAATGTTAAACAAGCTTTGAGTGAAATGAGTCGCGTCACAAAGAGTGGGGGAAAACTTGTAATTTGTGAATTCTCAACCCCTGTAATTCCAGTATTTAAATTTATTTATATGGAGTATCTAATGAAAACACTTCCAAATATTGCTAAAAAAACATCTTCTAATCCTGACGCGTATGAATACTTAGCAGAATCAATAAGAGCTTGGCCCAAACAGGATGAATTTGCTTCTCAAATTGCGCAAAGTAATTGGGATGATGTTAAATGGAAAAATCTAACGGGTGGAATAGTTTCCATTCATACTGCAAAGAAAAGATAAATGAAAAACGACGCGGATGTAATTGTTGTAGGAGCAGGCCCAGCTGGTTCATCAACTGCTTATCATTTAGCAAACCGTGGATTGAATGTTTTACTTTTTGAAAAAACAAGTTTTCCAAGAGAAAAAGTCTGTGGTGATGGTTTAACACCCAGAGCAGTTAAACAAATTCTTGATATGGGTATAGAACCAACTAAAGAAAATGGATGGTTGAGAAATAAAGGATTGAGAGTAATTGGTGGCGGACATACTTTAGAACTTGATTGGCCAGATATAGATGGATTTCCAAATTATGGATTAGTTAGAACTCGATCTGATTTTGATGAATTGTTAGCAAGAACAGCACAAAAAAAAGGTGTAATTCTTCATGAAAAAACTAGAGTTACTGGACCAATTTTTGATGATTCAACAGGTCGTGTAATTGGTGTTACAACAAAAAATGAAAATGGAAATGAAGAAAAACATTTTTCTCAAGTAATAGTTGCAGCAGATGGTGTTTCAAGTCGTATGGCATTAGCTCTTGGTTTAGAAAGAAGAGATGATCGTCCTATGGGTGTAGCAGTTAGAACTTATTACAAAAGTCCAAGAACTAATGATGATTATTTAGAGTCATGGTTGGAATTAAGAGATCAAGACAAATTATTACCAGGTTATGGCTGGATTTTTGGTATGGGTGATGGAACTTCAAATGTTGGTTTAGGAATTTTAGATTCATCTCCAGTTTTTCAAAGTATTGATTACAAAGATTTATTAAAACGTTGGCTTGATCAAACACCGGAAGAATGGGGATTTAGAGATCAAAATATGACTCAACCCGTAAGAGGTGCAGCTTTGCCAATGGGATTTAATCGTCAACCTCATTACACAAAAGGAATTGTTTTAGTTGGTGATTCTGGAGGAATGGTAAATCCATTTAATGGTGAAGGAATTGCTTATGCAATGGAAACAGGACAAGTTGCTGCAGAAGTAATTGAAAAAGCAGTAAAAGCAAAAAATAATTTTGCAAGAGAAAAAGAGTTACACAATTATCCAATTGTGTTAAAAGATCGCTTAGGTGGTTATTACACTTTGGGAAGAGTTTTTGTTAAATTAATTGGTAATCCACAAATAATGCAAATAGCTACAAAATATGGAATGGCCTCTAAACCTTTAATGAGGTTTACATTAAAACTACTTGCTAATCTTTATAGTCCAACTGGAAAAACAAAATCTGATCGAATAATTACGGCGTTAACCAAGATTGCACCCGCTGCTTAATTATTTGTAACATTGGCAACACTTCTTACTTGCACAAATGCACAAGAGGCTTAATGCTGAAGGTCGCACCCTGCTCAATCGTGGGTAAACAATAGACTTTCAATACGTAAGTGAAACTCTGAACAATCTAGTTTGAACAATATAAGGAGTTTGCATGAATGCTGCCTGGCCAATTGTTGGTCTTGGTTTATTGGCATTTGGATTTGCGGCTTTCTCAATTGTGGCTGGCGCATTAGCTGGTCCAAAAATTTATAACAGAGCAAAACTTTCAGCATATGAATGCGGAATTGAACCAACTCCTCAACCAATTGGAGGAGGAAGATTCCCAATTAAGTATTACTTAATTGCGATGCTTTTCATTATTTTTGATATTGAAATTGTTTTTCTTTATCCATGGGCTGTCTCATTTGATCAGCTTGGAATTTTTGGTGTTGTTGAAATGTTGCTATTTATTGGCACAGTTTTTATCGCCTACGCCTATGTGTGGCGTCGCGGTGGACTTGAGTGGGAATAAAAATAAATGGGTATTGAAGAAAAATTACCAAGTGGAGTTTTATTAACTTCAGTTGAAAAACTTGCAGGATATGTAAGAAAAAATTCATTATGGCCGGCAACTTTTGGTTTAGCTTGTTGTGCAATTGAAATGATGGCAACAGGTGCTGGCCGCTATGACTTAGCAAGATTTGGTATGGAAGTTTTTAGAGCAAGTCCTCGACAAGCAGATTTAATGATTGTGGCAGGACGAGTGAGTCAAAAAATGGCTCCAGTTTTAAGACAAATTTATGACCAAATGGCTGATCCTAAATGGGTTTTAGCAATGGGAGTTTGTGCATCAAGTGGTGGAATGTTTAACAACTATGCGATTGTGCAAGGTGTAGATCACGTAGTTCCTGTTGACATGTATCTACCAGGTTGTCCACCACGTCCAGAAATGTTGATGGATGCAATTTTAAAGATTCATGACCAAATTCAAGATATGAAATTAGGAAAACAAAGACAAAAAGAAGTTATTGAATTAGAAGATAAATCATTAAAAGAATCACCACTTATTGAACTTAAAGGTTTACTTTCATGAGTGACAAAGAAATAGTTAATCAAAATGAAAATCCGATTTTAAAAAATGTTATTAAAGGTGCATTTGGAAGTTCAACTGTTTCAGGAGACACGAGTGGATTTGGTGGACTTGTAACCACAATTCAACAAACTCAAAGTGCGCAAAGACCATACGGCAGCTACTTTGACTCAGTTGCTGATTCGTTAGAAATTGCATTAAAAGAACAAAATATTTCTTTTGAGCAAGCAATAGAACGAGTAGTAATTCAAGCAGATCAATTAACTTTTATGGTCAAAAAAGAATATTTATTAAAAGTTGCCCAAACGTTAAGAGATGATGCAAATCTTCGTTTTGAAATGTGTATGGGTGTAACAGGTGTTCATTGGCCAAAAGAAAAAGATCGTGAACTTCATGCAATTTTTCCTTTAGTATCAATTACTCATAACAGAAGAGTTTTGCTAGAAGTTGTTACTGCTGATTCAAATCCACACATTCCTTCTTTGACAACAATTTATCCATCGAATAATTGGCATGAAAGAGAAACTTATGATTTTTTTGGAATTATTTTTGATGGTCATCCTGCTTTAACAAGAATTGAAATGCCAGATGATTGGGTTGGTCATCCACAAAGAAAAGATTATCCACTTGGTGGAATTCCAGTTGAATATAAAGGTGCAGTAATTCCTGCTCCAGATAATAGAAGGAATTATCACGGATGAGCACTGATATTTTTTCTGGATCTTATGAAACAACGCAGGGACGTGTTTACACACTTTCTGGTGGTGATTGGGACACAGTTTTAGGTGCACCAAGTGGTGAACGTGAACGAATAGTTGTGAACATGGGACCACAACATCCTTCTACACATGGCGTACTTCGATTAATTCTTGAATTAGATGGTGAAACTGTGACAGAAGCAAGATGTGGCATTGGATATTTACATACGGGTATTGAAAAAAATATGGAATTTAGAAATTGGGTACAGGGCACAACTTATGTAACAAGAATGGATTACTTAGCACCAATTTTTAATGAAACTGCATATTGTTTAGCTGTTGAAAAACTTCTTGGAATTTCAAATGATGTTCCTGAAAGAGCAAATACTATAAGAGTTTTGATGATGGAACTAAACAGAGTTTCATCTCATCTTGTTGCACTTGCAACCGGAGGAATGGAGCTAGGCGCATTAACTGCTATGACCAATGGATTTAGAGATCGCGAACTTATTTTAGATATTTTTGAAATGATTACTGGTCTTCGAATGAATATGGCATACATCAGACCTGGAGGAGTTGCAATTGATTTACCTCAAGGTGCAGAAAAGAAAATTGAAGAAACAATTAAATTATTAAGAACAAGATTAAAAGACAATTACAATTTGCTCGTTGATAACAATGTTTGGACTGCAAGAACTAAGGGAATTGGTGTTCTAGATTTAACTGGTTGTATGGCTCTTGGAATTACAGGACCAGTTTTGCGTTCAACAGGTTTGCCTTGGGATTTAAGAAAAAATCAACCATATTGTGGTTATGAAAATTATGAATTTAACGTAATTACAGAAAATACCAGTGACACATACGGAAGATTTTTAGTCAGAGTAAGAGAAATTAACGAGTCATTAAATATTGTGGAGCAGGCTTTATTTAAATTAAAACCAGGTCCAGTAATGGTTGAAGATAAATCAATTGCCTGGCCAGCACAACTTGCTCTTGGTTCTGATGGATTAGGAAATTCCTTGGAACATATAAGAAAAATTATGGGCCAATCCATGGAATCTTTAATTCATCATTTCAAATTAGTTACTGAAGGATTTAAAGTTCCAGTTGGTCAAGCATATGTTGCAATCGAATCTCCAAGAGGTGAACTTGGAGCATTTGCAGTAAGTGATGGTGGCACAAAACCATATCGAGTACATTTTCGTGATCCATCTTTTAATAATTTGCAAGCTGTTGGTCCGATGGGCGAAGGTGGACAAGTTGCTGACATTGTTGCCGCTGTTGCATCTATTGATCCAGTTATGGGTGGTGTTGATAGATGAGTATTAAAGCAATAACAGATTCAGATTTTGAAACTTTAGAAATGTTAGCTAAAAAATATCCTCAAAGAAGATCAGCACTTCTACCAATGCTTCATTATGTCCAGTCTGTCCAAGGAATGGTTTCTCCAGCTGGAATTCAAGCATGTGCAAAAGTTTTAGATTTAACACCTGCCGAAGTTGCTGCTGTCGCAACTTTTTACACCATGTTTAAAAGATTTCCATTAGGTAAACATCACATTGGGATTTGCACAAATACTTTATGCGCACTTTTGGGTGGAGATGAATTATGGAAAGAATTAACAGAAATCTTAGGAATTGGTCATGATGAAACAACTTCAGATGGGATGTTCACATTAGAAAGAATTGAGTGCCAAGCTGCCTGCACTGTGGCACCAGTTGTCACAGTTAATTGGGAATTTATGGATTCTATGAATAAAGAAAAATTAAGAGAATTAATTAATAAATTAAAAACAGGTGCACCGGTTCAATCCACTAGAGGTATTGAAATAACTTCGATCTCTGATTCTGAAAAATTGCTCGCAGGAATTAATGATGGAAAATATGCTCAGTCACCTGCAGCTGATGATTCAATGTTGGCTGGTTTAAGAGTTGCGAAAGAAAGAAATATGAAAGCACCAGTTGCAAAAGGAGTTAAATAATGGCTTTAACTCCAGTATTAACAGCACATTGGGATGAACCTAATTCTTTTGAAATTGAAAATTATAAAAAGCATGGTGGGTATGAAGCATTAAAGAAATCATTAAAAATTTCAGCAGATGATGTTATAAAAATTGTGAAAGATTCGGGATTAAGAGGAAGAGGCGGTGCAGGTTTTCCAACTGGAATGAAATGGTCTTTTGTTCCACAAAATGATGGCAAACCACATTATTTAGTTGTTAATGCAGACGAATCAGAACCAGGAGCTTGTAAAGATATTCCATTAATGTTGGCTAATCCACATTCATTAGTGGAAGGAATTGCAATTGCATCTTATGCAATTAGAGCAAATCATGCATTTATTTATATTCGTGGAGAAGTCCCACATGTAATTAGAAGAGTAATGAATGCAGTTGAACAAGCATATGCGCAAGGTTTGTTAGGGAAAAATATTCAAAATTCTGGATTTGATTTAGAAGTCGTTGTGCATGCTGGTGCTGGTGCATATATTTGCGGAGAAGAAACAGCATTACTTGATTCTTTAGAAGGTAGACGTGGTCAACCAAGATTAAAACCACCATTTCCTGCAGTGGCAGGACTTTATGCTTCACCAACTGTTGTAAATAATGCAGAAACTTTGGCAAGTGTGCCAGCAATAATTTTGAATGGTGCAGATTGGTTTAAGTCAATGGGAACTGAAAAATCTCCTGGATTTAAATTATTTGCAGTTTCAGGTCACGTAAATCGTCCTGGAATTTTTGAAGCAGAACTTGGCACTCCCATGAGTGAATTACTAGATTACGCAGGGGGAATAAGAAAAGGTCACAAATTAAAGTTTTGGATTCCCGGTGGCTCATCTGTACCAATGTTGACTCCAGATCACATCGATATTCCAATGACTTATGAAGACTTGGCTGCTGCTGGAACAATGCTTGGCACTGGAACACCAATGATGTTTGACGAAACAACAAGTGTTGTAAAAGCTGTTACAAGATGGCTTGAATTTTATAAGCATGAATCTTGTGGAAAATGCACACCTTGTCGAGAAGGAACTTATTGGATTACTGGAGTTTTAGAAAAATTCGAACATGGAAAAGGTTTAGATAAAGAACTTGAACTAATTAATGATGTTTGTTCACAAATTGCAGGAAGATCTTTTTGCGCATTAGGTGATGCGGCTGCAACACCATTTCCTGGTGCTATGAAATATTTTGCTGAAGAATTTAAACTTGCAACCAAAGTTCCAGCAGATTTAACTTTTCCTCCAGCAGAAACTACTATTTTTAGTAAAGCTGGTGTGTAATGACTCTAACTTCGGAAAATAAATCTGTAAAAAATGAAGAATTAATTACTGCCACAATTGATGGAATCCAGGTTCAAGTTCCAAAAGGAACTTTAATTATCAGAGCAGCTGAAAGAATGGGAACATTCGTACCAAGATTTTGTGACCATCCTTCACTTGCACCCGTTGCAGCATGTCGCATGTGTTTAGTTGAAATTGAAGGAATGCCTAAGCCACAACCATCATGTGCTATTCCTTTAACTGAAGGAATGGTTGTAAAAACTCAAATGACTTCCAAAGTTGCAGAAGATGCTCAAACAGGAGTAATGGAGTTTTTGTTAATCAATCATCCACTTGATTGTCCAGTTTGCGATAAAGGTGGAGAGTGTCCATTACAAAATCAAGCGATGACTGCTGGAAGACCAGAATCAAGATTCGAAATTGAAAAAAGAACTTTTCCAAAACCGTTGGAATTAAGCACAGAAATTTTACTTGACCGTGAAAGATGCGTTGAATGTGCAAGATGCACCAGATTTTCTGAAGAAATCGCAGGCGATCCGTTTATTGAATTACTGGAACGTGGTGCAAAACAACAAGTTGGAATTGCATCAGGTGAACCATTTAATTCTTATTTTTCTGGAAACACAGTTCAAATTTGTCCAGTAGGAGCCCTAACCAGTTCTGCTTATCGATTTAGATCAAGACCATTTGATTTAGTTTCTGTTCCGACAACTTGTGAACATTGCGCATCAGGATGTTCACTAAGAACTGATTACAGAAGAGAAACTGTAATGAGAAGACTTGCTTGGGAAGATCCAGCTGTAAATGAGGATTGGAATTGTGACAAAGGCAGATTTGCTTTTGGTTATTTAAAAACAAATAGATTAAATCAACCTAAAGTAAGAAACAATGACGGTAAACAAATAGATGCCTTATGGCCAGACGCTATCGATTTTGCCGCTAAAGGATTAAAAGCAGCTCAAGGAAAAGTTGCGGTTTTACTTGGTGGCAGATTAACAATGGAAGATGCATATGCATATTCAAAATTTGCTCGACTGGCATTAGAAACTAATGATATTGATTTTAGAAATCGAGTTCATTCAGAAGAAGAATTAAGATTTTTATCAAATAACGTGGCAGGAAATGCCGGAACTATTACTTATGCAGAATTAGAAAAAGCAAAAAATGTAATTTTAGTTTCGTTTGAACCAGAAGAAGAATCGCCAATAGTATTTTTAAGATTAAGAAAAGCTGCCGAAAAAGCTAATATCTCAATTACCGCCCTTGCTCCATATTTATCAAGGGGCTTAGAAAAAATTGATGCTGAAATTGTATTAACAAAACCTGGTGACGAAGCAAAAATTTTAAAAGAATTAAAAATTGAAAAAGATTCAATAATAATTGTAGGAGAAAGAGCAAGTGCTATTGAAGGATTACTCAGCACGGTAATAGAAGTAAGTGAAAAAACAAATTCAAGAATTGCTTGGATTCCAAGAAGAGCTGGTGAAAGAGGATGTGTTGAAGTTGGCGCATTA
Source organism: uncultured bacterium (assembly GCA_963977775.1). Taxonomy (GTDB): domain Bacteria; phylum Actinomycetota; class Actinomycetes; order S36-B12; family UBA5976; genus ATZT02. Next base: position 4,638 of record CAXBQJ010000004.1, on the reverse strand, counting down.
CCAAATCTTTTGCCAGGGGGAAGACCAGTTGTTGAAACAAGTGCTCGAAGTGAAGTTGGGGCTATTTGGGGAGTAAACGCATCAAAACTTCCCGCAAAGAATGGTCGATCACATGCAGAAATAATTCAGGCTGCAAAAAACGGAGAAATAAAAGCATTAATTATTGCTGGTTTAGATGTAGCAGATTCACAAGATCCAAAAGAATTTAGTGAGGCTTTAAATGAAGTCGATTTTGTTATTACTTTAGGAATTCAAGAAAATAACTTAACTAAATTTGCTCATGTTGCACTCCCAGTTGCTCCAGTAACAGAAAAAAGTGGCACCTTCATTAATTGGGAAGGTAGACCTCGTCCTTTTGGTAAAGCTATAACTTCAACAACAGCAATAACTGACGCAAGAGTTTTAGCAATGATTGCAGAAGCTCTAGGTTTTGATTTTGGATTACAAACAATTGAAGAATTAAGACAAGAGTTAGCTGCAATCGGCACATGGTCAGGAAACAAAGTTGAGGCACCAAAAATAACTTCAAATGGTGCAAAAAAAGTTGAAAAAAATTCAGTAATTTTAAGTACTTGGAATTTATTACTTGATGATGGTGCACTTCAACAAGGTGAAGAACATTTAGCTGGAACTCAAAGACCAAGCGTTGCGCACTTGAGTGAAAAAACAGCATTGGATCACGGATTAGTTAATGGCGATAAAGTAATTATTTCAAATCAACACGGTTCAATTTCTCTAAAACTTGAAGTTATAGAAATGGTGAATGAAGTTATATGGGTTCCTGCCAATAGTAAAGAAAGTAAAGTTCGTTCTAAATTAGCCGCGAAAGATGGCGATTTAGTTTCAATTCAAAAAGGTGGAATTTAAATGAGACTACCTTTTGTTGAACTTAGTGCATTTGGAGTTGATCCATGGTGGGTAACTCTAATTAAAGTTGTAGTTGTTTTTGTCACACTAGTAGTAATGACCTTATTAGCAATTTGGGGCGAACGAAGAATTGTTGCTCGAATGCAAATGAGAGTTGGACCAAATCGTGTTGGTCCTGGTGGAGTTTTAATTGGATTAATGGATGGTGTCAAACTTGCTTTGAAAGAGGATGTTATTCCATTCACTGTTGATAAAGCTGTTTATATTTTGGCTCCAGTAATTTCTGCAACAGCAGCATTTATGACATTTGCAGTAATCCCATTTGGTCCCGAAGTTTCATTTTTTGGAGTTATAACTCCATTGCAACTAACTGATTTTCCAGTAAGTGTTCTTTATGTTTTGGCAATTGCAAGTGTGGGAATTTATGGAATTGTTTTAGCTGGTTGGTCATCTGGTTCAACATATGCATTGTTGGGTGGTCTTAGATCATCAGCGCAAATGGTTTCATATGAAATTGCAATGGGTCTTTCATTTGTAGCTGTATTTCTTTACGCAGGTTCAATGAGCACTTCGCAAATTGTGGCAGCACAAGAAAGAACTTGGTACATTCTTTTACTTCTTCCCTCCTTTTTAATTTATGTAATTTCGATGGTTGGAGAAACTAATCGCGCTCCATTTGATTTACCTGAAGCTGAAGGTGAATTAGTTGGAGGTTTTCATACCGAATACACCTCATTAAAGTTCGCACTATTTTTCTTGGCTGAATATATAAATATGGTGACTGTTTCAGCACTTGCCACAACATTATTTTTAGGTGGCTGGCGAGCTCCGTTTCCTATTTCTTTAATTCCTGGTGCAAATCAAGGTTGGATTCCTTTGATTTGGTTCTTTAGCAAAATTGGAGTTTTCTTATTTATCTTTATTTGGATCCGTGGCACATTGCCAAGATTTAGATATGACCAATTTATGAATCTTGGTTGGAAAATATTAATTCCAGCATCTTTAGTTTGGATTTCAATTGTTGCAATAACTAGAGGTTTAAGAAATGAATTAGATTTACCAACAGGACAAACAATTGCATTATTAGGATTACCTTTAATTGCTGTTGCTTTGATAGTTTTCATAATGGATTGGCGAAAAGCAAATATAAATGAAAATAAGGATGAAAATAATTTTGAATCAAGTAAAGTAAATCCATTTGCAGGTGGGCATCCAGTACCACCGCTTCCTGGTCAAATTCTGGTCGAACCAACAAAAAATAAACAAGGAGCATTAAATGGCTGAGCTTCCACAATTTATTAGAGGTTTTGGTGTCACATTTTTATCTATGTTTAGAAAAGTAACCACGGAACAATATCCTGAAGAAAAAGTTCCAACACAAGCAAGATTTCATGGTCGTCACCAATTAAATAGACATCCGGATGGATTAGAAAAATGTGTGGGTTGTGAATTATGCGCATGGGCATGTCCAGCTGATGCAATTTATGTTGAAGGTGCGTCAAATGATGAAGGTGAAAGATTTTCTCCAGGTGAAAGATATGGACGTGTTTATCAAATTAATTATTTAAGATGCATTGGTTGTGGTCTTTGTATTGAAGCATGTCCAACAAGGGCTTTAACAATGACAAATGAATACGAATTAGCAGATGATTCCCGGACAAAACTTATTTATGAAAAAGAAGATTTACTTGCTCCACTTCTGCCCGGAATGGCACAACCACCTCATGCCATGATTGATGGATTTGAGGCACAAGATTATTACGATGGAAAAGTTAAAGGTGCTAGCGCTGAACAGTTTGCTGAAGTTGAAGAAATAAAACAAAAACAACAGGAAGTTATATAAATGTTTTCAACATTTGTAAGAATTGCTGAATTAAGTGAAAACACAATTTCATTTGAACCAGTAGTTTTTTGGATCACTGCCACTTTAGCTGTTTTAGGAGCAGTGGGGATGCTTGTTTCACACAAAGCTGTTCATAGTGCTTTATGGGTTGCTTTAACCATGATTAATTTGGCAGTTCTTTATGTTGTGCAATCAGCACCATTTTTAGGTGTTGCACAGGTAATTGTTTATACCGGTGCGGTAATGATGCTTTTTCTATTCGTATTAATGATTGTTGGAGTGGATGCATCAGATTCATTAATTGAAACTATTAAAGGTCAAAGAAAAGTTTCAATTTTGGCAGGAGTTTTATTGGTAATTGCTCTAGTCATGTTATTAGGAAATTCTTTTACAATTCAAGCTGCCGAATTAGCAAATGCAGATTCTGCCTATGGTGGAAATGTTCAAGGAATTGCTGCATTGTTATTTGGAAAATATGTTTTGATTTTTGAATTAACATCTGCTCTTTTAATTACAGCAGCAGTTGGTGCGATGATCCTGGCACATAAAGAAAGAACTGCTCCTAAAAAAACTCAAGAAATATTGGCAAAAGAATTATTTGCAAAAGGAAATTATCAAGGTCCACTTCCATCTCCTGGTGTTTATGCACGCCATAACTCTGTTGACACTCCAGCTTTATTACCCGATGGGTCAATCTCTGAAATATCTTTACCGGGTCCAATAGTTGCTCGTGGTTCTGCGAAATCAATTGATGAAATTGATTTAAATGAAATTCAAATAATTTCAGATGGCATGGGACTTGTTTCAAGTGATGATGATGGTGATCGAAAATGAGCCCAAATGCATATTTAGTTCTTTCTGGAATTATTTTTTCAATTGGAGCTTTAGGAGTATTACTTAGAAGAAATGCAATTGTGGCTTTTATGTCAATTGAATTAATGCTCAATGCAGCAAATCTTGCATTTGTGACAGGGGCAAGAGTTTGGGGACAACTTGCTGGACAAACGGCAGCATTTTTTGTGATGGTAGTTGCTGCTGCAGAAGTTGTGGTGGGATTAGCAATTATTGTCACGATATTTAGAACAAGAAATTCAGCATCTGTAGACGAAGCAAGCTTGTTGCGCTGGTAAAAGAAAAGGAAAAATTTTAAATGATCGCATTTGCCATAGCACTTCCTGCGCTAAGTGCTGCGATTTTATTATCTCTTGGAAAACGTACCAATAAATTTGGTCCATATTTAGCAATAAGTGCATCAACTGGTGCATTTCTAGTTGGACTTTGGCAATTTTTTCAATTACTAGCACTACCAAAGGAAGAAAGAGCCGTAATCACGACAGTTTATGAATGGTTAGTCGTTCCTGCAGCAAATTTGAAAATTAATTTTGGCTTGCAGGCAGATCCACTTTCAATATCGTTTGTTCTTCTTATAACTTTTGTTGGAACATTGATTCATATTTATTCAATTCTCTATGGATAAAAATATCATTTCCAATATTCAAGCCAGCAAATAACCAGAACCGCATACCAATACCAAAAGATTTCTATGTTTTTCAGCCCAGAACATATCCGCTTCAATTACATGAAAACCCTCGAGAATATTCGAGATTGTTGTGACCAAGCTATAAAGAGTTACTACATTCGAGACCAAAAGAGAAAACATCGCCTATGAAAATTGCACTAATCACAGATACACATTGGGGTGCTAGAGGAGACAATATTGCCTTTGCAGAGTACTTCAATAGGTTTTATTATGAGTATTTCTTTCCATATCTAAAGGAGAATAAGATTGACACTATTGTCCACTTGGGCGATATCTGTGACAGACGCAAATATATTAACTTCGTTACTGCTCGTCATCTACGCAAGTTTGTTGATACCTGCGCAGAGAACAAAGTTAAACTCCATGTCATCATTGGTAACCATGATAC
>CAXBQJ010000003.1:0-16923 GCA_963977775.1 uncultured bacterium | reverse complement strand
TCCGATCTCACCGCAGATGAAGCAAAAGATTATGGTTTTGTCGACAAAGTAGTTCGATCAGCAAGTGATGTTACTGGTCATGGGGGAACAAGATAAATGAAATTTGAATCAAAATTTTCTTCAAAACTTAATCCTCAAGCAAGATATATTCTTCCTGAATTTAGAGAAAGAACTGCTAACGGGGAAAGAGTTCATAATCCTTACACAAAACTTTTTGAGGAAAGAATTATTTTCCTGGGAGTACAAATTGATGATGCATCTGCTGATGATGTTATGGCTCAATTATTAGTTTTAGAATCTCTAGATCCAGAACGAGATATTTCAATGTATATAAATTCTCCAGGTGGTTCATACACTGCCATGACAGCAATTTATGACACTATGCAATTCATTAAGCCACAAATTCAAACAATTTGTTTAGGACAAGCTGCAAGCGCTGCCGCAGTAATTTTGGCAGCAGGATCTCCAGGAAAAAGATTTGCTTTGCCGCATGCACGAATTTTGATTCATCAGCCTTACACAGAAGGTGGCGGTCAAGGTTCTGATATTGAAATTCAGGCAAACGAAATTTTACGAATGCGTTCTGAAATGGAAGGAATACTTGCCAAACACACTGGTAAAAAACTTTCAGAAATTCAAAAAGATATTGAAAGAGACAAAATCTTGACAGCTGAAGACGCTCAAAAATATGGCGTGATTGATCAAGTTATTAGTTCAAGGAAAATTAGCAATTAACAACAAATTGTTCGCTCATTGTGAACAAATTGTTACAGTTGTGACAAATTAACTCACTTTTGTGGGTACTTCAGGGTAGCGTTTCTTTTAATAATAAGTTTTAAAAAATCTTTAAGGAGAATCAACTTGGCGCGTCTTGGCGAGGGTACAGATCCTTTAAAGTGTTCATTTTGCGGCAAAGGCCAAAAGCAAGTAAAAAAATTAATTGCAGGCCCTGGTGTTTACATTTGTGATGAATGTATCGAATTATGTAACGAAATTATCGATGAAGAATTACAAGAAACAACTGATCTTCCATTTGAAGAATTACCAAAACCAAAAGAAATTTATCAATTTTTAGATAATTATGTAATTGGTCAAGAGCACGCAAAGAAATCTTTATCTGTAGCGGTGTATAACCATTACAAAAGAGTTCAAGCAGGTGCAAGTGATAGACCAAAAGATGATGCAGTTGAACTTGCAAAATCAAATATTTTATTACTTGGACCAACAGGTTCTGGAAAAACTCTTTTAGCACAAACTCTAGCTCGATTACTAAATGTTCCTTTTGCAATTGCAGATGCAACTGCTTTAACAGAAGCTGGTTATGTAGGTGAAGATGTTGAAAATATTTTGCTTAAATTAATTCAAGCAGCAGATTATGATGTGAAAAAAGCAGAAACTGGAATTATTTATATTGACGAAATCGATAAAATTGCTCGAAAAAGTGAAAATCCTTCAATAACTAGAGATGTAAGTGGGGAAGGTGTACAACAAGCTCTACTTAAAATTTTAGAAGGCACAACTGCATCTGTTCCACCACAAGGTGGAAGAAAACATCCCCATCAAGAATTTATTCAAATTGATACCAGCAATGTTTTGTTTATTGTAGGCGGTGCTTTTGCTGGTTTAGATAAAATAATTGAATCAAGAATTGGTAAAAAATCTCTAGGTTTTACTGCTGAATTTGCAGATAAAGAAAATACAAATCCAGGCGATATTTTTGGAAAAGTAATGCCTGAAGATTTACTAAAATTTGGTATGATTCCAGAATTTATTGGCAGACTTCCTGTTGTAACAAGTGTTACAGCATTATCTGAAGAAGCTTTAATGCAAGTTTTAGTTAAACCAAAAAATGCTCTCGTCAGACAATATGAAAGATTATTTGGTTTAGATAATGTGCAACTAGAAATAACCGAAGATGCATTAAGAGCAGTTGCTGAACTTGCACACTTGCGCGGAACTGGAGCTCGTGGTTTAAGAGCGATCATGGAAGAAGTTTTACTAAATGTTATGTATGACGTTCCAAGTAGAGAAGATATAGGAAAAGTAGTCGTTAACAGAGATACGGTTTTAGAAAATGTCAATCCAACTTTAGTACCGAGAAAAGATATTGCAGAACCTGAAGAAAAGTCAGCTTGATTCTAGAGGGCTAGTTTTACCTCAATTTTAAGTTCTGATTCATTACTAATTAATTCTAATTTTTTAATATTTCCTGATGCAATTAAATCTTTTTCCGAGGATTTAATTTGCTGCAATACATCATTAGAAGCAGCTATTTTTAATAACTCTACTTCAGCCTTCATGGACAATTGTCTTTCTGTTTTGCTTTTTCGCACTTCAGCCAAAATATTTGTAATAGTCTCTAAATGAACAGTACTAATCGATGGATTAGATACAACTTCACTTGTGTTTGGCCATTTTTGTAAATGCACTGAACCCTTTTGCCACCAAGACCAGACTTCTTCACACACAAAGGGTACAAAGGGTGAAAATAATCTAAGCAAAGCATGAATGGTCAATCCCAGAGCTGCTTTTGCTGATTTTGCAGATTCTTCACCTTGTTTTCCATATGTTCGCTCTTTAACTAATTCCACGTAATTATCAGTGAATGACCAAAAGAACGTCTCGGTAACTTCTAGTGCTTTGGTGTAGTCATATTTATGAAAAGCTGATGTGGCTTGATCAATAACTTCACTCAGTTTATTAAGAAGTGAATGGTCAAGATCTAGTTTTACATCCGATTTATTCAATGTTGCATCAAGGCTTAAAGCAAATTTACTTGCATTAAGAATTTTGACTGCCAGTCTTTTACCAATTTTCATCTGTCCAATGTCAAAAGCTGTGTCAGTTCCTGGTCTTCCCATAGAAGCCCAATATCTAACTGCATCTGAACCGTATTCTTTTAATAAATCAATCGGTGTTACAGCATTTCCTTTTGATTTACTCATTTTTTTTCTATCAGGATCTAAAATCCATCCACTTATGCCAGCATTTTTCCAAGGTAATGAATTTTCTTCCAAATGACTTCTGACAACTGTTGAAAATAACCAAGTGCGAATAATTTCATGGGATTGAGGTCTTAAATCCATAGGAAAAACTTTTTTAAATAGTTCATTATCTATTTCCCACGATGCTGCAATTTGTGGTGTTAGTGAGGAAGTTGCCCATGTATCCATGACATCAGGATCTCCCATAAAACCATTTGGTTTATTTCTTTGTGATTCTTCAAATCCATTTGGCGTATCACTTTGAGGATCTATTGGTAATTGTTCTTCAGTTGGGATAATGATTTGATCAAAAATTGGATTTGCATTCGCATCTAGTTTGTACCAAAGAGGAAGAGGTACTCCAAAAAATCTTTGACGAGAAATTAACCAGTCTCCATTTAAACCTTCAACCCAATTTTCATATCTGACTTTCATATAGTCAGGATGCCATTTAATTTCTTTTCCTCTATTTAAAAGTTCTTGTCTTAAATTTTTATCTCTCCCACCATTTTTTATATACCATTGTCTTGTGGTTACAATTTCAAGCGGTTTGTCTCCTTTTTCAAAAAATTTAACTGCGTGAGTAATTGGTTTTGGGTCTCCAATTAGATCTTTTGATTCTTTTAATTCAGAAACAAGAATTTCTCGAGCAGTGTGAGATGTTTTACCAATGATCTTAGTAAAAGTTTCTTTTGCTTTATCTGAAGTTATCCAATTTGGAATTTCGGATTGAATTTTTCCATCCCAATTAATTAAACCTCGCGTTGGTAGATTAAATTCTCTCCACCAAATGACATCTGTTAAATCTCCAAAAGTACAAATCATGGCAATTCCAGAACCTTTTTCAGGATCGGCAAGATGATGTGCCACAACTGGTACCTCAACATCAAACAGTGGCGTTTTTACATTTTTTCCAAATAGTTCTTTGTATCGATCATCTTCAGGATTTGCCACTAAGGCAACACAACTTGGAAGTAATTCTGGTCGTGTAGTTTCAATAAAAACATTTTCGCCATTGGATTTTTTGAAAGCTATTTTGTGAAATGCTCCGGGTCTTTCTCTATCTTCTAATTCGGCTTGCGCAACTGCGGTTCGAAAAGTTATATCCCATAAAGTAGGGGCTTCTGCTTGATAAGCTTCTCCACGCTTTAAATTTCTTAAGAAGGCTTTTTGTGAAACATACCGGGCCCTTTTATCAATTGTTTGGTATGTGTAATTCCAATCAATTGATAATCCAAGAGTTTGGAATAATGCTTCAAATACTTTTTCATCCTCAAGTGTTAATTTTTCACATAATTCAACAAAGTTTTTTCTCGAAATCGGAATTTGCTTTTCACTAGGTTCTGATGGTGGTTTGAAATTTGGATCATAAGCCAAAGAAGGTTCACATCGAACACCAAAATAATTTTGCACTCTTCTTTCAGTTGGTAGACCATTGTCGTCCCATCCGATTGGATAAAAAACTTGCTTGCCATTCATTCTTTGAAAGCGAGCTATTAAATCGGTATGGGTATAGGAAAACATGTGACCAACATGAAGTGATCCACTTACCGTAGGAGGTGGTGTGTCTATCGAATAGACAGATTGCTTGTCACAATTTTTATTGAATGCATAAGTAGATTGAGTAACCCATTTATTGCCCCATTTTTCCTCCAAACCATCAAGAGATGGTTTTTCAGGAACTTGAGGGTAAATTGCAGAATCACTCATGAGTGCAATCTTATGCAATACATAGTATGGAAAAAATCATGGTCAATTTAGACGCAATTTCAGCACTTAATAATCGCTGGCCAGAAAATAAAATTAATCCTTCTCTTGATCGCATTCGGATGCTCACTGATTTATTAGCAAACCCTCAAGATTCATTCAAAACTATTCACATTGCAGGAACTAATGGAAAATCAAGTACTTCAAGAATGATTGAAAGATTATTGAGGGGACTTGAATTAAGGACAGGCCTTTTTACAAGTCCTCATTTAATTCATCCTCGGGAAAGAATAGAAATTGATGGTCAAATGATAAGTGAAGAAGTATTTAATGAAGTTTATTCACAAATTGAACCATATTTGAATCTCGTGGATGAAAAATTCCCAGATTCTCCATTAACTTTCTTTGAAGTTTTGACTGGAATGTCATTTTTAACTTTTGCTGAAAATCCTGTGGACGTTGTTTCTTTAGAAGTTGGTATGGGGGGTTCTTGGGATTCTACAAATGTTGTTACTCCAGAAGTTTGTGTGATAACTCCGATTGATTTAGACCATCAAGAATTCTTGGGAAATACTATTTCCTTAATTGCTAAAGAAAAAGCTGGAATAATTAAGGAAAATATTCCAATTGTGATGTCTAAACAATTAAAAGATGCAAAACAAGTTATCGAACAAGCGGCAAGAAATTTAAACAGTCCAATTTATCGAGAAGGAATAGAATTTGATGTTTTGGAGCGAAGTATTGGACTTGGAGGCCAGCAACTAAAAATAACTACACCCTTTTCTACTTACGAAGATTTATTTTTACCAATGTATGGAAAATATCAAGCTTCAAATGCTGCTTGTGCTCTGATGGCAGTTGAAAGTTTTATAGGTAAAGATATTGATCAAGAAATTGTTCATGATGCATTCAGAGATTTTATATCTCCTGGAAGACTCCAAGTTGTTAAGAGAAATCCAACTATAGTTATAGATGCTGCTCATAATGAAGCTGGAATTCGAGCCACAAAAGAGGCTTTAAAAGAATCTTTTAACTTTGATAAAAAAATTGTCATTGTTGGTTTTATGAAGGATAAATCAATCACTGAAATGATTAAAGAATTAGATGACTTTGCAGATTATTTTATCGTTACAAAAACTCAATCTAATCGAGCAATAGAGGTGCAAGATTTGGTTTCTTTATTTCAAAAAAATTTAAATAAAAAGACTGAAATTATTGAGACTAAAAATACGAACGAAGCTCTAAAAGAGGCAATTAAGCTAGTTAATGCACAAACCCAAAACTGTGGAATTATTGTTCTAGGATCCATTGTCCTAGCTGGCGAAGTCTTAAAATTAGTAAAAGGAGATTTATAAAGTTGAGAGCATTAACTTCTTCTGTTTTAGCATTTGAAATCATTGTAGTAATTTTATTTATACCTGCTGCAATTCAAGAATCCTCAATGAGTCTTTCAAACTTGATACTTATTTCATTAGGATTAATTCTTTTATCAATATTGGCGATGGGAACAATCAAGAAACAATACGGAATTTTTATTGGATATTTAGTCCAAATTTTTCTAATTCTTCTAGGTTTTCTAGTTAATTGGATGTTTGTTTTAGGGTTGATTTTCTTAGGCCTTTGGATTATGGCTTTAAAAATTGGCAGAAGAACTGATGAATTAAAGAAAAAGCCACAAGAGTAGGATTTAAATAAGTCATTTGGAAAGGGCTTCGTTTTGAGCGAGAGATCTTTAGTTTTAATCAAACCCGATGGTGTTAAAAGAGGTTTGGTTGGTGAGGTTCTAAAAAGAATAGAAACAAAAGGTTGGAAGATAGTTGCATTAGAACTTAGAAAATTAGATGAAAAAACTGCAAAAGCTCATTACGCAGAACACGAAGGTAAACCTTTTTTCAAGGATTTAGTTACATTTATAACTTCATCAGATTTAGTTGCATTAGTAATTGAAGGACCAAATGCAATTGCAGGGTGGAGACAGATGATGGGTGCGACAAATCCAGCAAATGCACAACCTGGAACTATTCGTGGTGATTTCGCAACTGAAACTCAAAACAATGTCACTCACGGTTCAGACTCTCCTGAGTCTGCTCAGAGAGAGATTGCACTCTTCTTTCCAGGATTAAAGTAGTTCTGCATAATATAAGTAGTGAAAATTAAACAAAAGGATATTTGTGGCCGGTATCAGTGGCGGATTTTTAGGTAGAGATTTAGCAGTTGATTTGGGAACTGCAAACACTTTGGTTTACGAACGCGGTCGCGGCATAGTTTTGAACGAACCTTCAGTTGTAGCAATTAATCAAAATACTGGTGGAATTGTTGCAGTTGGCGCAGAAGCAAAAAGAATGGTGGGAAGAACTCCAGGAAATATTGTTGCAATTAGACCGTTAAAAGATGGAGTGATTGCAGATTTTGATACGACAGAAAGAATGCTTCGTTATTTTATTCAAAAAGTTCATAAACGTAGATTTTTAGCAAAACCAAGAGTTGTAGTTTGTGTTCCAAGTGGAATTACAGGCGTAGAACAAAGAGCTGTGAAAGATGCTGGTTACGCAGCAGGAGCCAGAAAAGTTTACATAATTGAAGAACCAATGGCTGCCGCCATTGGAGCAGGGCTTCCTATTCATGAACCAACCGGAAATATGGTTGTTGATATTGGCGGAGGTACAACTGAAGTCGCAGTTATTTCACTTGGCGGAGTTGTTACATCATTATCCATTCGTACCGGTGGCGATGAATTAGATGACGCACTGATTCAATTTGTTAAAAAAGAATACTCATTAATGTTGGGTGAAAGAACTGCTGAAGAAATTAAGACCACTGTTGGAACCGCATTTCCAACTCCTGATGAATCTTCTGCAGAATTACGCGGACGAGATCTTGTAACTGGATTACCTCGCACAATAGTTGTTACTGCTGAAGAAATTAGAAGAGCACTTGATGAACCTTTAACAAGAATTGTTGATGCAGTGAAAACAACATTGGATAGAACTCCACCAGAGCTTTGTGGTGACATTATGGATAGAGGAATTGTTTTGACTGGTGGCGGTGCGATGTTAAAAGGTTTAGATGAACGTTTAAGGCACGAAACAGGAATGCCTGTCATCATTGCCGAACAGCCATTGAATTGTGTTGTGATGGGTTCTGGCAAATGTGTTGAAGAGTTTGAAGCTCTACAACAAGTATTGATCTCAGAACCTCGCGCCTAATTGGCTAGATCGGCGGTTTGGCCGTGAAAGATTCAACTAGATTAAGAACCGTATTAGCAATTTTGCTTCTGCTTTCATTAACTTTTGTCGCACTTGAATTAAGAAATTCTGGAGCCGGAATAACCCAATCGATTAGAAAAATTGCGGCAAATATAGCTGCACCTTTTCAAAAAACCTCAAGTGGTTTTATGGATTCTATTAAGAATTTCACAAATAATTGGCAGGAAATCAGGACCGCAAGAGAATTAGTTAAAGATTTACAATCAGAAAATTTAGATTTAAAAGAAAAATTAGCTAGCTCAGAAGAAGAAAGAAGAAGGGCAGCTGAGCTAGATGCATTATTAAAACTTGCTGGTATTGGAACTTTTAAAATAGTTCCCGCAAAAGTAATAGCCATAGGACCAAGTCAGGACTATTCCTGGACCATCACCATCGATGTTGGAGAAATTGATGGAATCTCAGTTGATATGACAGTTTTATCAGGACAAGGATTGGTTGGAAGAACAGTTTCTGTTGCAAATTCGACTACAACGGTTGCACTTTTATCTGATCCATCCAGCAAGGTTGGAGCAAGAATTGGTGGTAAAGGCGAACTCGGATTCATCGGGGGAACGGGTTTACCAAATGAACTTGAATTTGAAATGTTTAATCCCTTAGCTGAAATAAAAGAAGGAGATCGTTTAGTTACGTGGGGTTCCGAAAATGGAAGACCATTTGTTTCAGGGGTGCCAATTGGCAAAGTTGTTTCAGTTAAATCTTCGCCAGGTTTACTTACAAAAACTGCCAGAGTTGAACCATTTGTAAAAGTTTCTACTCTTGATTTGGTAAGTGTGGTTGTGGAAGGACCAAGGGTAGATCCAAGAGATTCACTTTTACCTCCAGCACCTATTAGTTCATTTTCTACACCACAAACTGATCAACCAAGCCCGATGCCAACTAATGAGTAAAAAATGAATATTTATAAATATTTAACATTATTTGTAACAGTTTTATCAGCAGCTATTCTTCAACCAACTTTTTTAACAAAAATTTTTTTACCAGGTGCAACTCCTGATTTAGTTATCGTTGTTGTAGTTTGCTGGGCATTATTAAAAGGTCCAGCAATTGGGGCAATTGCGGGTTTTGGAGCTGGATTTTTTATCGATGTCTTACCTCCAGGAAATCACATCATGGGTATTTCTTCAATAATTTTAACTATCATGGGATATTTAATCGGCATATTAGGTCAAAATCAGAGTAGATCATTAGTGCGTCCATTAATTGTTTCTGCATCAGCAGCCACATTATTTTTAATTATTAGAAGTTTTTGGGGTAATTTAAATGGGATGGATTTTTCATTAAATATATTTGCGATCAATTTTATAACTCAAGCAATATATGCAAGTATTTTAACTATTTTCGTTTTTCCATTAATTGGATTCTTAGATAAAAAGTTAGGACCGATTTCTAGATCAGAGGAATTAAAAGTTTAATGCCAGATAAGTCTTTTATCAGATTAAAGATTTTAAGAGCAATTTTGCTTTCCTTAATGATTACTTTAGTTGGAAGATTATTTTATATCCAGATTTCAACTGGTGAAAATTTTTTACAAGCTTCTCAACGAAACGCATTTCGAGAAGTTTATACCCCATCTGTTCGAGGCTTAATACTTGATCAAGTTGGAAGGCCAGTTGTTTCCAATGAGTCAACAGTTGTGGTGAGTGTAAATACGAGAATTTTAGAAAGTTTAAACGATAAAGGCGATTCTGTTATTTCAAAACTTTCACAAACTTTAAATATTCCTGTTGCAGAAATCAAAGATCGATTAACTCCCTGTGGAACTAAAGGAGCAAAACGTCCTCCGATTTGCTGGTCTGGTTCACTTTTTCAACCGATACCAATTGCGCAGGATGTAGAAAATTCAATTGCACTTCAAATAATGGAGCAACGAACTTTGTATCCTGGTGTAGTTGCAGAATTAAATGCTTTAAGACAAATCCCTCGTCCTTTTGATGTAAATATGGCGCACATTATTGGCTATGTTGGCCCAGTAACTGATAAAGAAATTGAAAAACAAAAAAAAGAGGGAATTTCTTCAAACGATATTGCTTTACAAAATAACGACAAGATTGGAAGAGCAGGAGTTGAAAGATTTTATGATGCTTGGTTAAGAGGAAAACCTGGAGTTAAAGTTCTTGCAGTTGACAAAGCTTCAAATATAAAAGGTGTAGTTAGCGAAACAGAACCTGAAGCAGGAAAATACGTTGTTTTAAATATTGATGCCAAACTTCAATCTTTAGTGGAGGAGCAACTTGCTGCAGCAATTGCTCGCGCTCGATCCAAAAATTACATAGGTGAATCTGGTGCTGCAGTTGTTGTAGATGTAACTAATGGACATGTTTTAGCTATGGCCACTTACCCAAGTTATGATCCACGAATTTGGTTAGGTGGAATTTCTAATGAACAATTTCAAACACTTTCAGATCCAAAAGCCGGTATACCTTTAATAAGTCGCGCTACACAAGGGTTATTTGCTCCAGCTTCTATTTTTAAAATAGTTTCAACAGCTGCAGCTGCAGAAAATGGATTTGATTTAAATGACACTTACCAATGCCCACCTCAACTTGAAATAGGAAATCGTATTTTTAGAAATTACGAATCTTTGGGTTTTGGAGCAATTTCCATGCAAAGAGCATTAGAAGTTTCTTGCGATACGGTTTATTACGATATTGCAAATAAATTATGGCTACGAGATGGTGGATTAAATCCTATTCAAAACCCCAAAGATGCGATTGAAAAAATGTCTTTTGCATTTGGACTTGGTGTTAAGAGTGGAATTGATCTACCAGAAGATGTAAAAGGACGAGTTGGGGGAAGAATTTTTAAGAGAGAATTTTGGGATAAAAATCACGAAGTATGGTGCGATAGAGCAGAAAATGGTTACCCAGAGGTAGCAGAAAAAGATTCTGGACGTGCAAATATGCTGCAAAAGTTTGCTAAGGAAAATTGCACTGAAGGAATGAGATTTAGGGCTGGTGATGCTGTTAATACAGCTATCGGACAAGGTGACACTGTCGTTACGCCTCTACAAATGGCTATGGCATATGCAGCTATTGCAAATGGTGGAAAAGTTTTTGAACCTCGAATTGTAAAAGCAATTATGAATCCAGATGGAACTTTGGCTGAATCTATAAACTCTAAAGTTAAAAGTACATTACCGATTTCAGAAAATACTTTGAAATATATTCAAAAATCTTTAGTAGGAGTTACAACTTCTGGAACGGGAGCAGCACCATTTATAGGTTTTCCATTATCTAGAATTCCTGTCGCATCAAAAACTGGAACAGGTGAAGTTTTAGGTAAACAATCTACTTCTTGGTTTGCAAGTTATGCACCTGCAAATGATCCTAAATACGCAATTGTCATGATGGTCTCACAAGGTGGAACAGGTTCCGGAACTTCTGCCCCAAGTGTAAGAAGAATTTATGAAGAATTATTTGGTATTAGAGGTGGAGTAATTGATCCATCAACAAGCATTTTAAAAGGTGGCTCACCCAATAATTCTCTTCCAAAAATTAGAAAAGATGGATTACCTGATTATCCAGAAATCAATGAGTTATTAAATCCAACAGCCAGTCCCTCACCAACAAATTTAGTGAAAGCCGATTCAAAACAATGACTTACTCAAATATTAATTCCTCGAGAGTTTCAAAAAACGCTAGAGTTAGTGATTCTTTTTTCTTAGGTTACGACTGGGTTTTAATTTCATGTTCAGTTTTACTTTCAATAATTGGCGCAGCTCTTGTTTACTCAGCATCAAAACAAAGACTTTATGACGCAGGGATAGCAACCGATTTTTATCTACAAAGACATATTTTTAACGTTGTTGTTGGATTAATTTTAGCTTTAATAGTCTCTAGATTTTCATTTCGAACTGCAAGAGCTTACGCAATAATTATTTATGGTTTTGCCATTCTTGGTTTATTTGTAGTTTTGATACCTGGAGTAGGTAAATCACAAGGTGGAGCTCAAGCCTGGCTTTCATTACCTGGAGGATTTACTTTTCAACCAAGTGAATTTACCAAAGTTGCCTTAATAACATTGCTTGCCATGGTATTAACTGAAAGAAGAGAATCAGAAAAAATACCTAATGATAAAGATGTTTTATTTGGATTATCTTTGGCAGGAATTCCTGCTTTATTAGTTTTATTGCAGAATGATTTTGGAACAGTAATGATAATTGGTGCAACTCTATTGACTGTTTTAATAGCATCTGGAACAAGACTTCGTTGGGTTTATGGATCACTTTTTGCAGTCTTTTTTGCAGGTTTTATTGCTAGTAAATTAAATTTCATAAAGGATTATCAATTAAAAAGATTAGCCACATTTGTTGATCCCACATTAGATCCTTTAGGGGCAGGCTATAACTCATTACAAGCAAAAATTGCAATTGGATCTGGTGGTTGGTTTGGACAAGGTTATTTAAATGGTCCACAAACCCAAGGAAAATATGTTCCAGCACAAAGAACAGATTTTATTTTTACCGTTGCTGGTGAAGAATTAGGTTTTCTAGGTGCTACTTTAGTAATTTTTTTAATGGGCATGATTATTTATCGATTAACAAAAATTGCTATAAAAGCACCTGATCGATTTGGTCGCTTAACAGCAATTGGTGTTGCAGGTTGGTTTGCCATTCAAACTTTTGAAAATATTGGAATGAATTTAGGAATTATGCCGGTTACAGGGGTACCTCTTCCATTTGTTTCTTATGGAGGCTCATCCATGTTTGTTTCGTGGATGGCGATTGGATTAGCTGTTGCTATCGGTCGAGAAATTGATGATCGAATTACCCCAATAATTCGCTAAAGTGTCGCATTCCCTTCACAAATTACCTACTTAGAATGCGTCAAACTCCACATGCTTTAAACCACTGTGAGATACTTGAGGTAACGGTTAATCAACGAGTGAGTATTCCTCGAACGATAACTAAAAAGACTTAGCCGAGCAGCGGTGCTCGGAGGAACAACAAAAAAGATTTGCGTAGTACCAGATTGGTAGTTAACGAATTTATTTGAAGTTCTAATCAAAACCCGATTGACTTTGAGGATTTGAATTTTTTTAGTTCAATCCTGATTGTTAAACCAGCACAAAATATCCGTGCAGGTAAACCAGGCTTTACGCGTTGTTTATTTGCACCAAAAGATTTAGGAGTAAAGCCATTATGGCTGATGAAGAAAAACCATCTTTGCGTAAGCGTTTTCGCTTAGCAACATTTTCCGCATCTGAGGATGCGCCAACACCTGTAGTTGAAACACCAGTTGGAACACCTTCAGTAGCTTTTCAACAAGCAGTAGTGCCACCAAGAGGTACAAATACAAAAACTGGTGAAGATCAAAAAGAAGAACGAGGACTTTTACGTCGCGCCAGAGTTGGTCGACGTCGCAGGGAAGATGATGTTGAAAATACCACCGAGAACAAAGTAATTGAAGACTCTAATAATTCTGAAAATGAATCAAGTGAAGCTTCACATAGAAGAGTAAGAAAAAGATTAAGAGCAACAGATGTGAACACTGAAGAAGTTTCGGTAGATGATCCAAACACGGTTGTCAGAGTTAGATCGCCAAGAGAAAGGTCAACTTCTAGATCTTCCACCCGAATTGATGCAAAACGTCAAAGAAGAAAAGATGGAAGAGATGCTGGTAGAAGAAGAGCACCAGTTCTTACTGAAGCTGAATTTTTAGCACGTAGAGAAAGCGTTGAACGAGTAATGGTCGTTCGACAAAATCTAGATCGAATTCAAATTGCTGTTCTTGAAGATGAAATTTTGGTTGAACATTATGTTTCTCGTGGACAATCAGCTTCGCTTATCGGAAACGTTTATTTAGGAAAAGTGCAAAATGTTTTGCCAAGTATGGAAGCAGCTTTCATTGATATCGGTCGAGGACGAAATGGAGTTTTGTATGCCGGTGAAGTCAACTGGGATGCGGCTGGTCTTGATGGTCAACCAAAAAGAATTGAGTTAGCACTAAAAACTAATGATTCAGTTTTGGTACAAGTCACAAAAGATCCAGTTGGTCAAAAAGGTGCAAGACTAACAAGTCAAATTTCTTTACCTGGTCGATACTTAGTTTATGTACCAGATGGATCTGTGACAGGAATAAGTAGAAAACTTCCTGATACAGAAAGAACTAGATTAAAAAGAATTTTGAGAAATATAGTTCCAGAAGGCGCAGGAGTTATCGTAAGAACTGCAGCAGAAGGTGCTACTGAAGAGCAATTACAAAAAGATGTTGCAAGACTTCAAGCACAATGGGAAAACATTCAAAATAAAGTTAAAACTGGAACGCCTGCATCACTTTTATATTCCGAACCAGACCTTGCAATCCGTGTTGTTAGAGATATTTTTAACGAGGATTTCAAAAAATTATTAGTTGCTGGTTCAGATGCTTGGGACACAATTGAAGAATATGTTAAATATGTGGCTCCTGATCTAGCTGATCGTTTGGAAAAATGGAGTGGAGACGCTGATGTTTTTGCTTCAAATCGAATTGATGAGCAAATATCAAAAGCACTAGATCGAAAAGTGTATTTACCTTCAGGTGGTTCATTAGTTATTGACAGAACCGAAGCAATGACCGTAATTGATGTGAACACTGGAAAATTTATTGGTCAAGGTGGAAATCTAGAGGAAACGGTAACCAAAAATAATCTTGAAGCAGCAGAAGAAATAGTTCGTCAACTAAGGCTTAGAGATGTTGGTGGAATTATCGTTATTGATTTTATTGATATGGTTTTAGAATCAAATCGAGATTTAGTTTTAAGACGTCTAGTCGAATGTTTAGGCAGAGACAGAACTAAACATCAGGTAGCTGAAGTTTCTTCATTGGGTCTTGTGCAAATGACGAGAAAAAGAATTAGTTCTGGATTATTAGAAACTTTTTCAGAGTCATGTGAGCATTGCAATGGACGTGGTGTAAAAGTTTTCTCTGAGCCTGTCGATCACAAGCATTCCGATAGACGTTTTAAAAGAGAACCAAGCGAATCTTCTGAGGCAACAGGCGAATAAGCCAAGGTGAGGATGAAGGGGAAAATCCTGATTTAGTACCCTAGAAGAACACCCTTTCCACTTGGCAAAATTAGGTCTTGGAAAATCGAGCAACAAGGAGAAACTAACAGTGTATGCAATCGTGCGTTCTGGTGGACGCCAAGAAAAAGTTTCCGTGGGAGACACTGTTGTTTTAAATCGCCAAGATGCAAAACCAGGATCAAAAATAAATCTTCCAGCATTAATGGTTGTTGATAATGGAAAAATAACTCATGATGCTGCAACATTGTCCGCGACAAAAGTTGAGGCTGAAGTTGTTTCGCATGATCGTGGTCCAAAAATTAAAATTCAACATTACAGAAATAAAACTGGTTACAAACGTCGTTTGGGACATCGTCAAGAATTAACAACAGTTCGCGTTACAGATATTAAGGTAGGTAAATAAAAATGGCATCCAAAAAAGGTGTATCGAGCACTCGAAACGGTCGCGATTCAAATGCGCAAAGATTAGGGATTAAAAGATTTGGTGGCCAATTAGTAGGCGCAGGGGAAATAATTATTCGCCAACGCGGTACACATTTTCATCCAGGTGTAAATGTGGGAATTGGTTCTGATGACACTTTGTTTGCATTACAAGCTGGTGCAGTGAAATTTGGTTCACGTCGTGGACGTCGTGTAGTTGATATTGTCCCTGCGGAGTAACCCGCTCAATTAGTTTTTCCCAAAAAGGGCGGGCTTTTATAGCCCGCCCTTTTTTATTTATAAGGAGGTGAAAGAGAAATGTTTGTTGATCAAGTAATGATTCATGCAAAAGCTGGAAGTGGTGGAAGTGGCTGCACATCCGTACATCGTGAAAAATTTAAACCATTAGGAGGCCCAGATGGAGGCAACGGGGGAAAAGGTGGCGATGTTGTTTTAGTTGTCGATCCAAATGTAACTACACTTTTAGAATTTCATCGACATCCACATCAAGATGCACCAAACGGTAAACCAGGGCAAGGAAGTCACAACAACGGAGCAAATGGTCCAGATTTACTTCTATCTATTCCTGCTGGAACTGTTGTTTATTCAATGCAAAATGAAATTCTTGCAGATTTAGTTAAACCAGATATGCGATATGTAATTGCAGAAGGTGGTGCAGGGGGTTTAGGAAATGCAGCACTTTCTTCAAATCTTCCCAGGCTTCGCGCTTGGCATCCTGCTGATCATTTTTTTCGGCGGCGGCAGCTATCTCGATTGGTTTCCCATCTCCGGGACGATCTCCGACAACCACGAGTTCCTGTCCCCGTGGGGCAAGTTGACGGATTTCCTGCACCACATGGTGATGCCGCTCACCTGCTACATGATCGCGGAGTTCGCCTTTCTCACGGTGCTGACGAAAAACAGCCTGCTCGAGGAGTTGAACAAGGATTATATCCGCACCGCGTTGGCCAAGGGCGTCCCCTTCCGGCGCGTGGCCTGGAAGCACGGCCTCCGCAACGCGCTCGTGCCGCTGGCGACGGGCATGGGCGGGCTCTTCACCGTGATGTTTGCCGGCGCCCTCCTGATCGAGCGGGTCTTCAACATCGATGGCATGGGGCTCCTGTTCTACAACTCCATCGTCGGCCGCGACTACAACGTGGTGCTCGGACTGATCGTGCTGATCAGCTTCTTCACCATTCTCGGGCGCCTGTTCTCGGACTTCCTCTATGCGGCGGTGGACCCGCGGATCCGCTTCGACTGACATGGTCTCCGAGATCACCCGCCAGCAGTTCCGCCGCTTCCGGTCCATCCGCCGGGCCTGGTACTCGTTCTGGATCCTTGCCGGGGCCTACCTGCTTTCACTGTTCAGCGAGCACCTCGCCAATGATCGGCCGCTGGTCATGCGGTATGATGGGCGTACGTTTTTCCCGACCCTGAAGTTCTATCCCGCGGAGGCCTTTGGCGGCCAATACCGCACCGAGGCCGACTACCTCGCGCTGGAGCAGAGTCCCGACTTCCGGGCCAAGGGCGGCTGGATGCT
>CAXBQJ010000002.1:0-17274 GCA_963977775.1 uncultured bacterium | reverse complement strand
GAACAATAACAGTTTTGACTTTTCTGCCATCGAGATTTTTGACAACATTTGGCTCTTTTAGTGCTAAAGCTTCTAATTCTTCTGAAGTTATTTCTGGAGATACGTCTATTCGGGCTCGAAGTTTTCCTGAAACTTGAATAACACAAACCACAGATTGTCTGACAAGCAAACTTGGATCCACAGGTGGCCATCCTGCTTTGGAAACCAATTCCTTATGTCCCAAAGTTTCCCACATTTCCTCTGCTGTATAAGGCGCAAATAAAGATAAAACAATGGCGATGGTTTCAACTGCCTCCCGCACCGCTGGGTCATTTGGACCACAACCTGTATCAATTGCTTTTCTAGTTACATTAACCAATTCCATCGTTCTTGCAATTGCCACATTAAATCTAAATGATTCAATTAAATTTGTAACCTCATCCAAAGTTCTATGAACTTGTTGACGCAATTCAATATTTCCATTTTTAAAATCAACTTCAACATTTGAAGTTACATCTTTAGCTAATCTCCAAGCTCTTGATAAAAATTTCTTTGACCCACCAGGTGAAACTTCGGCCCAATCAATATCATCTTCAGGTGGCCCTGCAAAAACCATAGTAAGACGAACGGCATCAACACCAAATTCTGCAATTTGTTCACCTAAATCAACCATATTTCCTTTTGATTTAGACATCGCTGATCCGTTTAATATAACTTGACCCTGATTTAGTAAAGCTTTAAAAGGTTCATTGAAATCTACTAAACCAAGATCGTTTAAAACTTTGGTAAAAAATCTGCTGTATAAAAGATGCAATATTGCATGTTCAACTCCACCTACATATTGCTCAACAGGTAGCCATCTTTTTAATAAGTCTTTATCAAAAGCTTTTGCTGAATCATGAGCAGATGGATAACGTAAGTAATACCAAGATGAATCGACAAAAGTGTCCATCGTGTCTGTATCACGTTTTGCATCAGAATTACATTTTGGGCATTTTATGTTTACCCATGAATTTGCAGCCGCCAATGGTGAAGTTCCTTTAGGAGCAAGTTGTTCGCCTTTTAGTTCTGGAAGAATCACGGGCAATTGATCATCTTCAACTGGGATTTCTCCACATTTTGGACAATGAATTATCGGAATTGGTGCACCCCAATATCTCTGACGAGAAATCAACCAGTCTCTTAAGCGAAAGTTAACAGCACCTTTTCCTTTATTATTTTTTTCTAAAAACTCAATCATTTTTTTAATTGCTGATGATTTATCAAGTCCGTTTAAAAATTCTGAATTTACTAATTTTCCATCTCCAGAAGTTGCAACTCCTGTGGATTTTGGATCTTCTTCATTAGTATCAACAACAACTCTTATTTCAAGATTAAATGCTTTAGCAAAATCAAGATCTCTTTGATCATGCGCAGGAACAGCCATGATTGCTCCAGTTCCATAATCAGCTAAGACATAATCTGAGGCTAAGATTGGTAATTTTTCTTTATTGACAGGATTAATTGCATATCGACCAATAAATACACCTGTTTTTGGGCGATCAGTAGAAAGTCTCTCAATATCGGTAGTCTTTTTAACTTGTTCAATATATTTGTCAAGTTCGTTCTTTTTTTCTTGCAGAACAAGTTCTTGAGCAAGTTTGGAATCAGCAGCGACAACAAAAAAAGTTGAACCAAATAAAGTATCGGGTCTGGTTGTGAAAACAGTTACCTTTCTATCCATCCCTTCAATTTCGAAATCTACATATGCACCTTCAGATTTTCCAATCCAGTTTTTTTGCATTGTTAATACTCGTTCAGGCCATTTATCTTCGATAGAAGACATATCGTCTAAAAGTCTTTGAGCGTAGTCAGTAATTTTGAAATACCACTGAGTTAATTCGCGTTTGGTAACAAGAGAACTACATCTTTCGCACTCTCCTGCAACAACTTGCTCATTTGCTAAAACTGTTTGACATGAGGGACACCAATTAACATTACTTGCTTTTCGATAAGCTAAACCTTTTTTATAAAATTGTAAAAATAACCATTGAGTCCATTTATAATATTCTGGATCTGAAGTATGTAATCTGTGTTGCCAATCAAATGAAATTGCGTATCTTTTAAAAGATTCTGCTTGAGTTTCAATATTTTTATATGTCCAAACAGATGGATTTTCACCACGTTTTATTGCTGCATTTTCTGCAGGTAAACCAAAAGAATCCCAACCAACAGGATGAAAAACGTTATATCCTTTTTGAAAATAAAAACGTGCAACAACATCTCCGATGGCAAAAGCTTCAGCGTGACCCATATGAAGATCTCCTGAAGGATAAGAGAACATATCTAAAACATAAATTCTTTTTCTATTGTCATTTGGATCATCAGATGAGTTAAAAGGTTGCTGCTTTTCCCAAATAGGTAGCCATTTAGCTTGCACTGCTTCAAAATCAAGAGCTAAATTTTGCTCATTTGCTTCATTTTTGGAATTCACAGAGTAAAACTTACCGATTAACTAGTTTGAAATGAGTTGAGGTATCGAGTTCTTGCGAAAAATTCCCATCAACCCAAATATCAGAATGATTTTTCACCTCATGTTGGGCAAAATAACTTTTTTCTTTTTCTTGCCAAGTTTTCATTTCTTCCAAAATATGTTGGCCATCTCTATTCAGAACCCTATTTAAAGTAATTGCAGGATTTGCCTCAATCCAAATTTTTAAACAACTATAAGTTCTCGTACGCAAGTTTGATGACCCAACTCCTTCAATAATAATAAATTTGTAATCATTAATTTCAACTTTTTGCTGTCTTGAAGCACTAACCCAGTCATATTTATAATAAATAATGGGACTATTTTCTTTAATAGGTTTAATTATCCAATTTTCTAAATTTTGAAATAATTCACCTGATAAAGCATTTTCCCAACCTTCATAAATTTCATCCATATGAATTACAAAACAATTTAGAAATTTATTTTGTAAGGATTTAGATAATGTAGTTTTTCCAGATCCAGCTGGTCCATCGATAGATATAATCTTTGAATTACCACAATAACTATTTGAGCTTTCAACAAAATTTTTTAAATAAGTTAAACTCTCAATTTTCATTTAACAAGATTTGATTTAGTGACCCATTTTTTCCAACCAATAAATGCGATAATGGTGAATACAAAATACAAAATTGAAGTAAACCAAAGTTCTTGTCTGGCGTAGTGAATTGTTCCTACAAAATCAATTACAACCCATAATGGCCAATTTTCGTATTTTTCTTTCACCATTAATATCTGAGCTACGATGCTGCCAACTAAAATAAAAGAATCAAGCCATGTCGCTGCTGCACCTATTTTTGCAAGCATGGGTGCTAAAACTACCCAAAATATTATTGAAAAAATTACTAACAATACTCTATTTTTCGAACTTAATTTTCCAGGTTTTGCTCCACTGCTTGACCAACCAAACCAGCCCCAAATTGCAGCCAAAATAAAAACAATTTGCAACAACGCACTTGAATAAAGTTTGTATTGAAAAAATAAAATTGCGTACAAGACACTACTTATAATCCACCAAGGCCAAGTGATTCTTGCACCAGTTGTGCCTAGCCAAACACCAATTAAAGAAGTTATAACTGCAAGTAATTCAATTAAAGTTACTTGATAATTCCAGGCTGTAAAAACTATAAACATTGATTCTCCTCCCAATTCGGCATTACCCAAATGGTCTAAACGGTCAGTGACACTTAATTGTCACTTTCTCAGTCCGAATGTTTCGAACTCCCGTGAACTTACATAACTAACTTAACATAAAAATTTTGTGGAGCTAAGGGGATTTGAACCCCTGGCCTCTTGCATGCCATGCAAGCGCTCTACCAACTGAGCTATAGCCCCAATATTTATTCTTAATTTTAAAACTCTATCTAAAGTTTTATTTATCTTTTCTAGCGATCATCACTTAGAGCAGGCGTTGGAAGTGAACCAGCGTTGTATTCAACAAGTCTCCAAGGCATATCTGGTTTTGCTGGTTCATCTAAAACTATCCACGAGCAATTACTTATGATGCCAAGTGATATCCAAGTTTTAGAAGGTAAACCCATCAATTTTCCTGCAGCAACTCTTGCGGCTCCACCATGAGTTGCAACAACAAACACTGAATTATCTGGCACAAATTGCAAATGCTCATAAATTCCTTCAACCATTCTTTGTGCAACTTCTGTTCTAGTTTCTCCAGTTCCTCCTGGACGAACTTCTTCTCCACGAGACCAATTTGCATATTCTTGCGCATGTTGATTTTTTAATTCGGGATAAGTTAAACCTTCCCAAGCCCCATGTGCAGTTTCTCTAAATTTTGCATCTTTTGGAACTGTAAGATTCAAAAGTTTTGCTAACTCTAATCCTGTTTGATTTGCTCTACTTAAATCTGAAGAAACTATGTAACAAGGCCTTAAATGTTGCAAAAGTTGTGCAGCATTTTTTGCTTGGGCATGACCAACTTCGTCTAATGGAATATCTGTTTGACCTTGAAACCTTTGTTCTAAATTCCAGCTGGTGCGCCCATGTCGCCAAAGAACTAATTGTCGATTAGCCATTTATAACCTCAATTGGACAATCTTTCCAAAGTCTTTCTAGGCCGTAATAGTCACGATCTTGGGCTAATTGAACGTGGACCAAAATTTCGGAGAAATCTAATAAAATCCAATGACTATCTAAATCACCCTCACGACTTATTGGTTTAATGTCTATTTTTTCTAATTCCTCTTCTATTGCATCACAAACAGCTTTTGCTTGACGATTATTACTTACTGAAGCGATAAGAAAAATATCTGATAAGGGAAATTTAGAACTTACATCGATCAAAGTAATATCTGTTGCTAATTTTTCTGATGCGGCTTTAGCTGCTATTTCTGCAATTTCGCGGGCTTTCAAAGATGCAGGCACTTAAAAATTTAATCTTTCAATCATTACCTTTATTATTGCATACATATCATTTATATAAATTGTGGGCTTCAATATATTCAGCAACTTTTACAGGTACCAAATTTTTAATAGATTCACTATTTTTAACTTTTTCTCTTATAAATGTGGAAGAAATTGAAATTTTTGGCATATCTAACCTGTCAAATCTCCAATCAATCACAAAATCCCCTTCTCGAGGAATCACATAAATTCTTGCTAATGATTTAACAATATTTGGCTTTTCCCAAGAATCAAATTTAGAAATGGCATCACTTCCAATGAGTAAAATTATTTCACTATTTTTATACTGTAATTTTATTTTTTCTAGTGTTTCATAAGTAAAGGTGGGCTTAATTTCATCTGATTCAAGATCAGAAATTTCTATATCTTTATATTCAGTGAATGCCAATTTTGTCATTTCAAATCGATCTTTATAAGAAGAAATTTTCTCCTTTTGCCATGGATTTCCCGCTGGAGTGATTAATAACTTATTCAAATTCAATTTATTTAAAGCAAATTCAGCAATAGCAATATGGCCATTATGAACTGGATCAAATGTGCCACCGAGCAGCCCAATTCGGCTGGTCATATTTATCTATCTGCGTTTAATCGAGTGATGAGAAATAAAGCAAGTACTAAAAGTCCGAAAGTACCGAGTCCAAAAACAATTGGATGAAAAGGAAGTTCTACTCCTTTTTCTGCAACCTCACTTAATGAAATCATTTAATTTCTCCCACTTTCCCTCTGATGTGACCTTGTCCTTTAACAACATATTTTGTACTTGTCATCTCTAATAATCCCATAGGACCTCGTGCATGCAATTTCTGATTGGATATTCCCATTTCTGCACCGAAACCAAATTCGCCTCCGTCAGTAAAACGAGTGGAAGCATTAACCATAACTGCAGCAGAATCAACTTGTTTAACAAATTTATCTATATTTGTTAAAGAATCTGAAACTATTGCTTCAGTATGACTTGAAGACCATTTTCTTATGTGATTTATCGCTTCATCAATTGAATCAACTATTCCAGCTGCAATGTCTAAACTGTAATATTCACAAGCCCAATCTTCATCGGTGACAGGTTTGTATTTAATTCCAGTTTTTTTGCAATAATGATTAATCTTTTCATCACCATGAATTGTTACTTCTTTTTTCTTTAATTCATTTAAAGCAAGGGGTAGAAATCTATCAGCGATATTTTTATGAACTAAAAAAGTTTCTGCTGCGTTACATACACTAACTCTTGAAACTTTTGAATTAACCAAAATTGAAACAGCCATTTCAATGTCAGCAAATTCATCAATATATACATGGCAATTTCCAATTCCGGTTTCTATCACAGGAACTTTTGATTCATTAACAATTGAATTGATTAATGATGCTCCTCCTCTTGGAATTAAAAGATCAACTAGTCCCCTTGCACTCATTAATTGTTTAACTGACTCATGTGATTCTGCAGGTACTTGAATTATTGAATTAGGATTTAATCCAATCTTTGATAAAGAATCTCGCATAACTTTTATCAGTGCTTGGTTTGTAAATTTTGCTGAGGATGAACCTCTGAGCAAAACTGCGTTTCCACTTTTTAAACATAAACCAGCTGCATCAACAGTCACATTTGGCCTTGCTTCATAAATAATTCCAATTACTCCTAAAGGAACTCTTATTTGTTCAATTTGTAATCCATTTGGCTGAACCCAACCTCTGATAACTTCACCAATTGGATCCACTAATTTTGATATTTCAATTAACCCTTGGGCAACTTCATTTAATCTTTCTTCATTTAAAGTTAATCTATCAATCAAATAAGAGTCAATATTATTTTCAATTGCATTCTTTATGTCATTTTTATTTGCTTGAAGAATTTCTTCTTTGTGTTTTATAAGATCTTCTGCTATTAAAATTAATGCTGCATCTTTTTTTTCTCTATTTTGTTGAGCTAATTCAAAACTTGCTTGTTTAGCAAGTTTTGCAATCTCAGAGATAGATTCAGTATTATTATTCATGTTCTTATTCTATTTCGTATCCAAAATTTCATTTAATATTACTAGGTTGTCACGGTGAAGAACTTCACGATCATAACCTTCACCAAACTCTTCTAGCAATTTTTGGGAATTTTTTCCCATCATTCTTGGTAATTCTTCTGAATCAAAATTAACTAGTCCTCTGGCAATTACATTGTTATTTTCGTCTAATACTTCGACAACATCACCATCTTCGAAATCTCCCGAAATTTTTTTAATTCCAGCACAGAGTAACGATGCTCTTTTATCAATCATGGCATTTACCGCTCCACTATCTACAATTATTTGACCAGTAATTTCTGCAGCATTAGCAAGCCATAAAGACCGAGCTGATAATTTTTCTCTATTTGGCCAAAAAATTGTTCCAGTAACTTCTGCAG
Organism: uncultured bacterium; assembly: GCA_963977775.1. Lineage (GTDB taxonomy): Bacteria > Actinomycetota > Actinomycetes > S36-B12 > UBA5976 > ATZT02. The sequence continues at coordinate 9,961 of CAXBQJ010000002.1, read as the reverse complement.
CAAAAACCTTTTGTAAGTTTTTTGCTTCGGTTATTAGAACAGGCACTCCACCGGCTGTTGCAATTTTGGCAGCTTGAACTTTTGTTGCCATGCCACCAGTTCCAACACCACTTGTTCCTGCTCCACCAATTTTTAAGTCACTTATTTCAGAAAATTTTTTAACTTCCTCAATAAGTTTGGAATCATTATTTCCAGGTGGAGAACTATAAAGTCCATCTATATCTGATAAAAGAATTAAAGCATCCGCATTTATTAAATGAGTAACAATTCCTGCTAAACGATCATTATCACCAACTCTAATTTCATCTGTTGCAACTGTGTCGTTTTCGTTAACTATTGGAATAACTCTCATTTCTAATAATTTATTGAAAGTTCTTTGTGCATTTCGATAATGAGAACGTCGACTCATGTCTTCTGCAGTTAACAAAACTTGACCAACGTTAATACCAAATTTAGAAAATGCTTCGGAATATCGATGTACTAATAATCCTTGGCCTACACTTGCCACGGCTTGCTGTAAAGAAAGATCTTTTGGTCTTGACTCAAGATTTAATGGCGCAAGTCCTGCAGCAATCGCACCTGATGAAACAAGCACAATTTCATGATTATTCTTATGATGCTTTGAGATATGTTCAACTATTAGTGCTATTTTTTTCTCATCAATTCCACCTTGAGCAGTTGTGATAGATGAGGAGCCAATTTTTACAACAATTCTTTTAGCTTTGGATATTTGTGTTCTTAATTCTTTACTCATCTTCCATCCAATCGAATATCTGTTCCTCTTGGACCACGAATATTTTTCACACCAGTATCAATTTCTGGATCCCAATCAAAAAGTACAGCATCATCGCCCTCACCTATTGCAACTTCTACACCTGGTTTTGCTCCCGCTTTTCTTAAAGCTTCTTCAATACCAATACTTGCGAAACGATCAGCTAAATACCCAACTGCTTCGTCGTTAGAAAAATCAGTCTGTTTTATCCAACGCTCTAATTTATTCCCAATAACGTAAAATCTTTCTCCATCATTTTTAATAACAAACTCTTTATTTCCTAATGCTTCTGGTCTAAGAATAATTCTAGTTTTTTCATCTTCCGAGTGTTTCTTGCGCCAATCAAGCACTAATTGAGACATAGCAAATACTAAATCTTTTAGACCCTCTCTTGAAACTGCTGAAATCAAATAAGACTTTAAATTTCTTTTTTCTAATTCTGGCACCATCAATTCTGCTAATTCTCGTGCTTCTGGAACATCAATTTTATTTAACGCAACTATTCTTGGTCTATCTTGTAAGCCGCCATAAATTTCTAATTCTTTTTCAATCACATCTAAATCATGTAATGGATCTCTACCTGGTTCTAAAGTTGCGCAATCAATAACATGAACTAAAACTGCGCAGCGTTCAACATGTCTTAAAAATTCAAGTCCTAATCCTTTCCCGGAGCTTGCTCCTTCAATAAGTCCTGGAACATCTGCCACCGTAAAACTTTCTTCTCCAGCTTGGACAACTCCAAGATTTGGCACCAAAGTTGTGAATGGATAGTCGGCAATTTTTGGTTTTGCTGCACTTATAACTGAAACTAAACTAGATTTACCTGCACTTGGAAATCCAACTAAAGCAACATCAGCTAAGGATTTAAGTTCTAAACGAACATCAACAACATCGCCTGGTTCACCAAGGAGTGAAAATCCTGGAGCTTTTCTTTTGTTGGATGAATTGTTTGCGTCGATAGTTTTGCAGAAGTCACTTATTTATTCTATGTATTAGGAACTAATCACGTCAAGAAACCACGAAGTTTTCTTCGTGTATTTAATCAGTTGACATCGATAATGCTTTTTTATAATTCTTTCAAGTTCCAAAGGTGTTCTAGGTGGCTTCGCTAATTGGATAAGTATTTTTGATACTTCTCCGCGAGTTTTTTTGGACATGTGAGTGACAACAGATTTTTTTCCATTTTTTATTGCAAAAACTCTTATCGCAACTGTTTTTTCTAAACCTGGAGTCCAAACTCCTTGGTAAGTAGTAGATCTGCAATCGATAATTAAATCAGTTTTTATTTTTTCGAAGGTTTGAGGAATTATTTTTTTCCAAAAAGTGTTTAAGGGTCCGATCTGTGGAAGTGATTTAGCCATATCTAATTTATAACTTGGAATTTTATCTTTTATTTTTAGAACACCAAATAATGCAGAAAAAATCAAAATACTTTTCTCAGCTCTTTTTTTGCTAGATTTATCTAAAGAATCAAAATCTAAGGCTTGATATAAGACTCCTGAATATACGTTTATAGCTTCTGCACATGCAGATTTTGCAAGGTTACTTCCAATTGCATTTAAAGTTTGTTTTCTACTCTGAGTAAGCTCTTTGGCGAATGAAAGTCTAGATAAATTGATACTTGCCCCTTTTTCAACAGAATTCTTCCCTTCACTTGGAGGCAAAAGTATGAGCACAGACATAAACATTACTGGCAAGACATCTTCGCGTAGGCTGTAAACATTATGTGTGGGATCGTCGGTTACGTAGGAAACAAACAAGCACTCAATGTGGTTGTTGATGGTTTAAGACGCTTAGAGTATCGCGGATACGATTCAGCAGGTGTTGCTGTTGTTTCAAATAACAAACTTGAAGTAAGAAAAAAAGCCGGCAAATTAACTAATTTAGAAACATTACTTGGTTCAGATCCACTCCCAGATTCGCAAACTGCAATCGGGCACACAAGATGGGCAACACATGGAATTCCAAATGATGCAAATGCCCATCCGCATACAGATGAAGTTAATGAAATTGCAGTTATTCATAACGGCATTATTGAAAACTTTGCAGAATTAAGATCGGAATTACAAAAAAATGGCGTGAAACTAAGTAGTGATACTGACACTGAAGTTGTTGCCCATTTACTAAACGTTGAATACCCAAAATCAAATAATGATTTGGCAGAAAGTATGCGAAAAGTTGTTAGAAGATTAAGAGGAGCTTTCACACTCGTTGCTGTGCATGCTCATCAACCAGACGTGGTAGTTGGAGCCAGACGTAATTCTCCTCTTGTCGTTGGAAAAGGTGAAGGAGAAAATTTTTTAGCATCCGATGTGGCAGCTTTTATTTCCCACACCAGAAATGCAATTGAACTTGGTCAAGATCAAGTAGTTGAATTAAGACCTAACAAAATAACCATAACTGATTTCTTAGGTAAACCTGCTCAAACAAAAGAATTTGTTGTTAATTGGGATGCAAAAGCTGCTGAAAAAGGTGGCTTTGATTTATTTATGATGAAGGAAATTTTTGAACAACCAAAAGCTGTTGCTGAAACTTTAGTTGGAAGACTTGCCCAAGATGGCAAATTAGTTTTGGAAGAAATGAAACTTTCAGTAGGTGACATTGCAAATATTGACAAAATTATTTTTATTGCCTGTGGAACAGCATTTCATTCAGGAATGATTGGTAAATATGCCATGGAAAGATGGACCAGGATTCCTTGTGAGGTAGAACTTGCAAGTGAATTTAGGTATCGAGATCCAATTTTAAGCAATAGAACTTTAGTAGTTGCAATTTCTCAAAGTGGAGAAACTATGGACACTTTGATGGCAATAAGACATGCAAAAGCACAAGGTGCAAATGTTTTATCTATTTGCAATACCCAAGGTGCCACAATTCCTCGAGAAGCAGATGCAGTTTTGTACACCCGCGGTGGACCAGAAATTGCGGTTGCTTCTACAAAAGCTTTCTTAACTCAAGTTGTTGCTGTTGAACTTTTAGCACTTTATTTTGCTGAATTAAGACTTGACAAACCATCTCAAGAAATAAAACAAGTCATGACTGAACTTGCTGATATTTCTCATCAAATTGATGTTGTGCTTGATACAACAGATTTAGTAAAAGAATTAGCAAAAAAGTACGTTAATGCTCAAAGTGTTTTGTTTATTGGAAGACATGTAGGTTATCCGGTTGCGCTAGAAGGGGCATTAAAACTTAAAGAACTGGCTTATATGCACGCAGAAGGCTTTGCAGCTGGTGAATTAAAACATGGTCCTATTGCACTTATAGAAAATGGAATTCCTGTGGTAATTATTGTCCCAAGTAAAAGGGAAGAAAAAGAATTGCATGAAAAAATTGTTTCAAATATTCAAGAAGTAAGAGCACGTGGAGCACATACGATTCTTATTGTTGAAGAAGGCGATGACTCAATCAACCAATTTGCTGATCACATCATAAGAATTCCTAAAACTAGTTCACTTTTACAACCTTTGGTTGCAACAGTTCCTCTCCAAGTATTTTCCTGTGCTCTAGCCACACTGAAAGGTCATGATGTTGACCAACCCCGTAATCTGGCTAAATCAGTAACTGTTGAATAAAAGGAAATAAATTTAATGATTGTGGGAATCGGTGTTGATGTTGTTGATACACCTCGTTTTCAAGGATCACTTGTTAGAACTCCAGGATTATCTGCGCGTTTATTTACACCTAAAGAATTATCACAACCAGGCGGCAAAGGAGAAAATTCAGTTTCACTTGCAGCAAGATTTGCAGCTAAAGAAGCTGTTGCAAAAGCATTGGGAGCACCAGCTGGTTTAAGTTGGCAAGATTGTGAAATTTTACTTGGCGAAAGAGGAAAACCCTATTTAGAAGTCAGCGGAACTGTACTTGCTGAATCAAAACGCCAAGGAATCACAACTTGGCATTTATCGCTTTCTCATGATGGAAATATTGCTACAGCATTTGTTATTGCTGAAAAGCAATAATTTAAAAAGGTTCAAATGACAAATTTACGTTCAGCATATGTTGATTTAGCAGCAATTAGAGAAAATGTTTCAACATTACAAAACTTTGCAAAAAACTCAGAAGTCATGGCTGTTGTTAAAGCAAATGCATATGGTCATGGACTAATTCCAGTTTCAAAAGCGGCAAGACAAGGTGGGGCAACTTGGTTAGGTACAGCACTTTTAGAAGAAGCAATTGAGTTAAGAAATTCTGGAGATAAAGGAAGAATTTTAACTTGGCTTGGTTCACCAAGTGATAAATGGCAAGAATGTATTGAATTAGAAATTGATGTTTCAGTTTGTTCAATTGAGATTGCATCTCAAATTATCAATGCAAGTAAAAAATCAAATAAGCAGGCAAAAGTTCATATTAAAGTTGATACAGGTTTAGGTAGAAATGGCGTGATGCCAAATGATTTAGAAGATCTAGTGAATTTACTTGAAGAAGCTAAATCTTCAGGTTTGATAGAAGTAGTTGCTGTATGGACCCATTTTTCTTTAGCTGATGCACCAAGTAGTCCTACCATAAAAAAGCAGTTAGAAGTTTTGGATGAAAGTTTTAAATATGTTGAGTCAAGAGGATTTAAGAATTTAATGAAGCATGCAGCAAATAGTGCAGCAACATTAACTTCTCCACATGCACATTTCGATATCGTCAGACCTGGAATTGCAGTTTATGGCATAACTCCTGGTGGTGAATTAGGAAAAGCAAATGAATATGGTTTAAAACCAGCTATGAGTTTGAAAGCACAAGTTGTTTTAGTTAAAGATGTTCCAGCCGGACATGGAATCTCTTATGGTGCTGAATATGTCACAAAAACTAATACAAAAATTGCTCTTATTCCGTTAGGTTACGCAGATGGAATTCCAAGAATTGCTGGAAATAAAGGACCAGTTGTCGTAAGTGGTAAAAAATTTAAAGTTGCAGGCAGAGTTTGTATGGATCAATTTGTTTTAGATATTGGAGATTTAAATATTTCGGCAGGAGAAGAAGTAGTTTTATTTGGTGATCCAAGTAAAAATGAACCAGATGTTGAAGAATGGGCAAAAGCTTCCCAAAGTATAGGTTATGAAATAGTTACAAGACTTGGTCCAAGAGTTCCAAAAGTATATTTAAACGAAATTTAAAATGTCGCTTGTATTGGAAACTAATTCAAGTCAAGAAAGTAAAGAATTAGGTGAAAAGTTAGGAAAATTGCTAAAAGCCGGTGATTGTGTTTTATTAAATGGAGAACTAGGAGCAGGTAAAACAACTTTTACCCAAGGTTTAGCAAAAAGTTTAAATGTTACAGGTGAAGTAACAAGTCCAACATTTGTAATAGCCCGAGAACATAAATCAAAACAAAGCGGACCTAATTTGGTTCATGTCGATGCATATCGACTTTCAACTTTGGCTGAAATTTCTCAACTTGATTTAGTTAGTGATTTGCAAGATTCAGTATTAGTTGTGGAATGGGGCAAAGGTTTAATTAATGATTTAGTAGAAAATCCTGTTGAAATAAAGATTAATTTAGATGAAAGCAATTTGAATAAAAGAATATTTACAATTACAGCTAAGGAAGAATTATTAAGAGGTTTAAAGTGAGTAAATTCAAAAACCTACTTGCTATTGATACCTCAACAAATCAAATTGCGATTGGTCTATTCCAATTTGGCAAACCAGATTTAGTTCTGACAAAAAATGACTCTCTTCGCCACGCCGAATATGCTTCCGTATTAATTCAAAAAATTATTAAAGAATCAGGTTTAAATTTTTCGGAAATCGATGCCATAACTTGTGGTATTGGACCTGGTCCTTTTACAGGATTAAGAGTAGGAATTGTGAGTGCTCAAGTTATTGGTCATGCATTAAATATTCCAGTTTATGGAGTTTGTTCACACGATGCTATTGCTTATGAACATTATCAAAATAATTCTCATCAAGAATCGACAGTAATAACTGATGCAAGAAGAAAAGAAGTTTATTGGACTCAATATAGATTTGGAAAAAGAATCTCTACACCTAAAGTATCTAAATTAGAAGATGTTGAAATTATTGGTGACAAATTATTACATGAAACTTTAAATCCTATATTTTTAGCAAAAATTGCAATTGAATCTTTAAATCAATCAGAAAAAATACTAGATGTAAAAACTTTTGTAACAGATTCTCCCACCGGGGATGGATCAATAGTTTCTTTACCCGCGCAAGTTTTGTTACCTCCAATTCCGCTTTATTTAAGAAGACCTGATGCCTTAACGATTGCTGAGAGATTATGAAAATCCAGATCGAAGAGTTAGGTTGGTGGCAAGTAGCCAAAGCTCAGAAAATTGATCAAGAAACTTTTAATGCCTCTGCTTGGTCAATCGAAACTTTCTGGTCAGAATTTTCTCAAAGAAATAGATATTACTTAGCAGTAAATGATGAAAATAAAGAATTAATTGGTTTTGGAGGAATCGCCTTTAATGGTAGTGATTGCGATTTGCAAACAATGGTCATTAAAAAAGAACATCAAGGCAAAGGTTTTGGAACTAAATTATTAGATGAATTACTATTAAAAGTTAGTAAACAAAAATCTCAAAGAGTTTTTCTTGAAGTAGTTTCTGATAATGAAAAAGCTATTAATTTGTATAAATCTAAAAATTTCCAGCAAGTAGCAAAAAGAGCAAATTACTATCCAAATGGAAAAGATGCTTTGATAATGCAATTGGATTTAAGGAGTAATTAGTGCAACCAATTGTTCTAGGAATTGAAACATCTTGCGATGAAACTGGCATAGGAATAGTAAAAGGAATTACTCTTTTATCTGATGTTTTAGCATCATCTGTTGAAGAACAAGCTCGATTTGGAGGAGTAGTTCCAGAAGTTGCCTCCAGAGCACATGTTGAAGCAATGATTCCAATTTTGCAAAAATGTGTTATTAATGCAGGAATAAAACTAAAAGATTTAGATGCAATTGCTGTAACAAGTGGTCCAGGTTTGGCTGGTGCTTTAGTAACTGGAGTTGCAGCTGCAAAAGCTTTATCTGTCGTTTTAGATAAACCAATTTTTGGAGTTAATCATTTAGCGGCACATGTTGCAGTTGATACTTTAGAAAATGGTGATTTACCAAGACCTTGTCTTGCACTTTTAGTAAGCGGTGGACATTCATCTTTATTACAAGTTGACAATATAAATTTTAAAGTTAATTCATTAGGAAAAACTTTAGATGATGCTGCAGGAGAAGCGTTTGACAAAGTAGCGCGAGTTTTAGGTTTACCATTCCCAGGAGGACCTTGGATTGATAAAGCTGCGCAATGTGGTGATCCTTTAAGTATTGAATTTCCGCAAGGTTTAATGAGTAAAGAAGATTTAATAACACATAAATTTGATTTTTCTTTTTCAGGTTTGAAAACTGCAGTAGCAAGATGGGTTGAGGCTTGGCAAAAAACTGGCGAAATTATTCCAGTATCAGATGTGGCAGCTTCATTTCAAGAAGCTGTTGTTGAAGTTTTAGTTAAAAAAACTTTGCTCGCTGCAAAAGAAACAGGTATCGACACAATAATTGTGGGTGGAGGAGTCGCTGCTAATTCAAGATTAAGAAGCATGATTACTCAAAAAGCACAAGAACATAAATTATTAGTAAGAATTCCTAAACCATCTCTTTGCACAGATAATGGAGCGATGGTGGCAGCACTTGGATCACAATTAGTGAAAGAAGGGATTAAACCATCAGAACTTAATTTTGAAGTTGATCCAATTCTTCCAATTACAGTGCAAAAGAATTAAAGTTTAAAACTTGGATATTCATCAGTAACTAAAATTACTGCGTATCCTAAAACTCTATTCCAGTATTGAAAAGTTTTTACCACAAATTCACCAGCCCATTTTGGGTAATCACCGGTTGTAAAAGTAATTAACCAAGCAATAAGGGTAAATAAAATTGCTATCAATAAATAAATTACACCTACAATCACCAATGGAATAGCGAGAAGCCATTTAACTAAAGGAAGTCCTCTGTTTAGTTTCTTTCCCCCATTAATTTCGGGAAATGTAATTTTTACAATCTGATTAGATTCAATAGAAGGATATTTATCTGTTAAAAGATAAACATAAGCAAGAAATCTTGTGCCTAGATCTAAAAGAGATTTGTTGAAGTTTAAAAAATAACTTGGGTAAATTCCTGTAAAAAGTAATGATAAAACTATAGGTAAAGAAAACAAAATAACTGGTTGCCAGGCATTTGGAGAAAATTGTCCAATTATGAAAATAAAAGCTGCCATAGGAAGTGCAAAAATTATTCTGAAGAAAACACTAATTCTGTCTCTCTTGGTGTAACTAACCTTGATTTGGGTTTGGATTTGGTTTTTCATTTGATTTATTGAAACCTTTCGTATTGGTTAGGACTTTTTGGCCCTTTATCGAGACTACTTGTTTTCTAAGCCTGTAAGTCTTTGTCCACACTTGAAATTACCCCATTCCCCAAGTTCTCTGGCACTCAAGTTGAGAGAGTGCTAAAGGGTTGGTAAGTTATATCTAGAAGAAATTCGTGGGTGAAAACTCTCTAATTTCTTCATAAAAACCTCAATCCCATGAAGGGGAATAGACCGTGGCGGTCCAAATTAAACCACTAGAGGATCGAATCCTCGTTGAAGTACTAGACGCTGAAACAAAAACTGCGTCAGGCTTAGTAATTCCTGACACTGCGAAGGAAAAACCACAAGAAGGAAAAGTACTTGCAGTTGGTCCAGGTCGTTTTGATGAAGATGGCGAAAAGCGCATACCAATGGATATCAAAGCAGGCGACACCGTAATTTTTTCAAAATACGGCGGAACCGAAGTGAGCTATGACGGCAAAGACTATTTGTTGTTATCAGCACGCGATGTGCTCGCAGTCGTTTCAAAATAAGAAACCCAAATTATCAAAATTTGCTCCGGATGAATTTCCGGAGCAAATAAAAAACTTATAGAAGGAAAAAAATAAAATGGCAAAAATTCTTGACTTTAATCAAGATGCAAGACACAAACTAGAACATGGTGTTGACATCTTGGCAAATACTGTGCGAGTAACACTTGGACCTAAAGGCAGAAACGTTGTTTTAGGTAAAAAATGGGGAGCTCCCACAATTACTAACGATGGTGTCACTATTGCGAAAGAAATTGAATTAGAAGATGCATTTGAAAATCTTGGTGCTCAACTAGTTAAAGAAGTTGCAACAAAAACAAATGACATTGCTGGAGATGGAACAA
>CAXBQJ010000001.1:0-18928 GCA_963977775.1 uncultured bacterium | reverse complement strand
TCAATTTCGATACCAAACTATTGTCGTCGTTCAAGTTGCCAAACGTAATCGCTTGCGTCGGGCACGTTTGTGCACACGCCGGTGTAATCGCACCATCTTTGATGTTGTTCACATCTTCATGATTGCGACGTGCCGCCATTTTTGCTTCTTGAATACTCTGCATCATCATGGAACGACGTCCCATAGGAGTAATCAATTGTGCTGTCGGTAGTGTAGCAATTTTTTGTTCTGCAAATTTTCCTGGGTTTGGTCCATAATTAAGTGCGCTATTTTGGCCACGAGTTTCTGTTGCCATAGCAGGGCGTGCTTTTGGACTAAACATTGCAAAGTGGCTTCTAAACGCTGCTTCTTCTCCATGTGGGTCAAATCCACGACCAGTTGCTGCGTGTCCAAAAAAATCATGAACAGCACGGAACATGTCGTTTTCGTCATTACTAAAATAAGGATGACCGCCAGTTTGAGCAGTTGATAAAAGTGCATCTTCTAGTTTTCCACCTTTAGTTGAAAGATTTTGAATATGATCAACTGCAGGAAAAAATGCATCAAGCAAAGTCTTATCGCCAAGTTCTGCTTTTCCTAATTGTTGAATCGCAGTTGCCATTGCTCTATAAACTTTGACCCAATCAGCAATTTCATTTAAATTATCTTTACCAGAAACTGCATCTGCAGCTGCTGCAAATGCTGCTTCATAAAGTGGCCCAATGGTTGCTCCCACTTCATCTGCATAAGCATCTGCTGCTGATTGAAAAGCTTCTGAAGGAGTGCAATTAATAGGCAAAGCTTTAGCGGCACGAGAAACTGCACGCATACCTATTGTCATGGAAACACCATGATCGCCATCGCCTACTTCTCCATCAAGAGCACATAAATAGTCTTTATTTTCTTCAACTTTTTTAGCAACTAAAACTAAAGATTTAGCAACTAAGTTTCCGTTTACATTTGCCATTTATTTTGTCCTCTTTAAACTTTCTTATACATGCAAGTGTCAATTGTTGTCTTATTTATCAATTGATACATTTCTTCATCTAAACGCATCAATGAAACTGAAGTTCCTTGCATTTCTAGTGCTGTTACTTGATTACCAACATGTTTGAACTTGATGTTAATTCTGTTAGCATCACAAATTTGCTTTACTCTGCGATACACAACATAAAGTTCTTCTGCAGGAGAACCACCTAATCCATTAATTAAAAGTGCAACATCGCTTCCTTTGTAATCAAGATCAGCCATGATTGCTTCCATAATTTCATCAATTATTGAATCAATTGGACGAACCTTAACTCTTTTAATTCCTGGTTCACCATGAATACCTAAACCAATTTCCATTTCATTTTCTGGTAAATGAAAAGTTGGTTTGCCATTTGCTGGCACTGTGCAAGAAGTTAATCCCACACCAACGGTTCTAGTATTTGCATTTGCTTTTTGTGTAACTGCTACAACTTCATCAAGTGAAGCCATTTGTTCAGCTTTCGCCCCTGCTACATGCCAAACTAAAAATAATCCAGCAATTCCACGACGTCTATGTGCTTGATCTTTAGGTGCAGATAAAACGTCATCATTTAATACAACAGATTGAACTGGAATTCCCATTTCACGACATTTATCTTGCGCTTTATCAAAATTGATGCAATCACCTTGGTAATTACCGTAGGTGTACATAACACCTGCTCCAGAATTAACAGCCAATGTTGCTTCCACAATTGGTTTTGCAGGAGGAGAAGCAAAAATGTTTCCGAATGCGGCACCATCTGCCATTCCTTTGCCAACATAGCCAGCAAAAGCAGGTAAATGTCCTGAACCGCCTCCCACCACAATTCCAACTTTTCCTGGAATTGGTGAGTTAGCGCGAGCAATAGCTCTTTTGCCTACTCTTTTAATGATGTGATCGTTAGCTGAAACGTAGCCTTCGACCATTTCTTCGACGACGTCGAAGGGATCGTTTATCAGTTTCTTCAAAGAAGACCTCAACCTCTCTTAATCGGTTTGAAAGATTTACTGTGAGTGTTTAATTAAGAATCGTATTCTCTCTTGAAATGTTCGTAAAGATGCGCCTAGGGTTAATGGTGTACGGACTTGTATACAAGGGGGTTAGTAGATAAAACATGGCAAAAAAGACATTAGGCGTGGCAATGATTGGTTATGCCTTTATGGGAAAAGCCCACTCACAAGCTTGGCGAAATGTTGGCAGAGTATTTGATGTTCCTGCTGAAATAAAAATGGTTGCAGTTTGCGGAAGAAATCAAGCAAACACTCAAGAAGCAGCAGATCGTCTTGGTTGGGATGGAATTGAAACTGATTGGAAAAAATTATTAACTCGTTCAGATATCGACATCATTGATATTTGTACACCAGGAGATTCACATGCAGAAATTGCAGTTGCTGCATTAAATGCTGGTAAACATGTTGTTTGTGAAAAACCTTTAGCAAACACAGTTGCTGAAGCAGAAACAATGGTTGCTGCTGCAAATGCAAATAAGAATCTTAAAAATATGGTGGCCTTTAATTATCGAAGAGTGCCAGCAGTTTCTTTAGCTAAAAAAATGGTTGAAGAAGGAAAGATTGGCAGAATATTTCATATTCGTGCTAGATATTTACAAGATTGGATTGTTGATCCAAATTTCCCACTTGTGTGGAGATTGGAAAAAGATAAGGCAGGTTCTGGTGCACTAGGTGATATTGGTGCACATGCAATTGATACAACTCAATTTGTAACAGGACAAAAATTAATTGGTGTATCAGGAATAACTGAAACATTTATTAAAGAAAGACCATTGCCTGGAGATTATTCAGGCTTGCAAGCAAGTGCTTCTGGAAACAAAATGGGCAAAGTTACTGTTGATGATGCTGCGGTATTTATTGGTAAAACAGATGGTGGCGCATTAGCAACTTATGAAGCTACACGTTTTGCTCCAGGAAGAAAAAATGATATGGGATTTGAAATCTTTGGCTCCAAAGGTTCATTGAAATTCTCATTCGAAGATATGAACGAACTTTGGTATTACGACAATTCCGAAGGTTCAGAAACTGCAGGATTCCAAAGAATCTTGGTTACTGAAGGAGTTCATCCTTATATGACTGCATGGTGGCCACCAGGACACATCATTGGTTATGAACATCCATTTACTCACGAATTGAAAGATTTTGTGGAAGCAATTGTTAACAACACAGAAGCAAAACCAACTTTTGCTGATGGTTTGCAAGTTCAAAAAGTGTTAGATGCTGTTGTTAAGAGTTCTGAAAACAAATCATCATGGCAAGAAATTAGATAAAGGAGGAAAGAAAAAATGACAAGACCAGTTACGTTATTTACCGGCCAATGGGCAGATTTGCCATTTGAAGAAATGTGCAAACTTGCATCTAAATGGGGTTATGACGGATTAGAAATTGCTTGTTGGGGTGATCACTTAGATGTTGTACAAGCTGCAGAAAGTGATAAATATGTCAGACAACAAAAAGACATATTAGAAAAATACAACCTTAAATATTGGGCAATTTCCAATCACTTAGTTGGCCAAGCAGTTTGCGATAACCCAATTGATGAAAGGCATAAAGCAATTTTGCCTTCACGTGTTTGGGGTAATGGTGATCCTGAAGGCGTAAGACAACGTGCTGCTGAAGAAATGAAAACTACAGCTATTGCTGCAAAAGCAATGGGTGTTGACACAGTAATTGGTTTTACTGGTTCATCAATTTGGCATTACGTGGCAATGTTTCCACCAGTTCCACAACACATGGTTGATGCAGGTTACAAAGATTTTGCAGATCGTTGGAACCCAATCTTGGATGTGTTTGATAAAAATGGTGTGAAGTTTGCACACGAAGTTCATCCATCAGAAATTGCTTACGATTACTGGACCACAGTAGAAACAATGAAAGCAATTAAGAATCGTCCAGCATTTGGTTTGAATTTTGATCCAAGCCATTTCGTTTGGCAAGATCTTGATCCAGTTAATTTCTTACTAGATTTCAAAGATCGTATTTATCACGTTGATTGCAAAGAATCACGCAAACAACTCAACGGTAAAAATGGTCGCCTTGGTTCACATTTACCTTGGGCTGATCCTCGTCGTGGTTGGGATTTCGTTTCCACTGGACATGGACATGTTCCTTGGGAAGATGTTTTCCGTGGATTAAATGCCATTGGTTACAAAGGCCCAATTTCTGTTGAATGGGAAGATGCTGGCATGGATCGTCTAATTGGTGGTCCAGAGGCATTGGAATTCATTAGAAAACTTAACTTCACTCCACCAAGTGCTGCATTTGATGCTGCATTTAGTTCCAAGAGCTAAAAGTTAAAAACAAAAAAGGGCCAGGATTAATTCCTGGCCCTTTTTTAATTCACTTTTAATCTCTTAAAGGCAAAGTTGGATTTGTATTCATGAATTTAATTGTTGAATCATAATCAACAATTCCTGCGTCAGAACCTAATCCGGTTGCTACTAAAGAACCACAAGCACTGCCTAATTTTGCAGCATCTTCAATGCTCATGCCGCGAGCAAGACCTGTGATGAACCCACCAGTCCAGGCATCTCCACAACCTGTAGTGTCAACTACTTTTACTTGAAAAGCTGGAACTCTTAATCTCATTCCTTCTTTATTCTTAATTAAACTTCCTCTATCACCCATTTTTAAAATTACATTTTTTGCCCCAGCATTTAAAAATACATCACAAATTTCATCAACATTTGATAAACCAGTAATCATTTGAGATTCTTCTAAATTAGGCATGAAGAAATCTAAATAAGGCATACAAGGCAAAATCATTTCTTTCATATTGTCTTGTTTAATACCTAAAACATCCATGGTAGTTATGCCTTTGCCTTCTTTAACTAATTTTAAAACTTTTAATGCATCTCCTGAATCAAATTTTGGCATTAAATAAAAACCACCAATATGAACAAAATCTGCATTCTTGATTGTCTCTTGATCAACATCTTCAAAACTAAATAATTGGTGTACACCCTTAACGTGAAGTGCTGGTCTTTCTCCATTTGGTCTTATTAAAAGCATGCTTCCTGAAGTTTGGGCACCTTTTTTTCTCACCATTTTTGACACATCTATGCCATATCGCTGCATAATGCCAAGCAAAATATTTCCTGCTTCGTCTTCGCCAACTACACCCATTGCAATAACTTTTGTGCCAAGTTTTGCCATATCAACAGAAGTTCCAGCAGCAGTTCCAGCCGCAGTTATGGTTATTTCATCTAACAATGCAAGATTTTGTCCAGGTGGAATCTCTGAAATTGGTCTTCCCAAAGTATCTAAAATATTTAAACCCAATGACACAACAGTTTTCAAAATTTATCTCCTAAATATCAGTGGAAGGTTTTGGTTCAGGGGATGCTTCGTCATCGGATAATCCTAATACGGGATCATCTTTTCTTTTCTTTATTCTTCTACGGTCATTTACCCAAGCTATTCCGGTGGCAATAGAAATGAGTAATAGAACTGGTACTGCTAGAAGTGTCATATTCACAGGATCACCAGTTGGAGTAGCAATTGCAGCAAAGGTAAACACCATTAAAACAACTAAACGCCATCTTGACGTTATAGCTTTTGCTTCCAAAAGATCAAAAAGATTTAACATCACAATAAATAAAGGAGTGAGAAATCCAATTCCAAAAACTAGAACCATTCTTAAAAAGAAACTCAAATATCGATCCACTGGCACATAGTTTCCAACACCTTGAGGAGTAAAACCAAATAGTAAATTTAAACCAACAGGTAAAAATACATAAGCCAAAACAGCACCAGATAAAAATAGAGGTGTAGCAACTCCAACAAAAAGATATGCTCTTAATTTTTCTTTTCTATACAAACCTGGAGTAATAAATCTCCAAATTTGGTATAACCATAAAGGTGCAGTAAGAAGCATTGAAGTAACTACTGAAACTTTTATTTGTAAAACAAAAGCATCGGCTACCCCACCAAGTACTAAACGGACATCTCGGCCATTTGCTTGTGCTTGTTCAACAATTGCCGTTACTGGTTTACTCAATATGGCAAATATTTGGGGATAAAAACTCCATGCAACAACTGTTCCAATAATAATTACAACGCTTGCTTTAAATAATCTAGTTCTTAATTCGCGTAAGTGTTCTTGCAGCGACATTTCTTTAAATCGCTGCACTTTAGTTTCAGACAAAAACTAATTACACCTCCAGCTTAAAAATAATTAAGCGGAATAAAAAATTATTTACGCTTCAGGTTTCTTTTCTGGTTCTTCAGTATTTTCTTGCTTGTTGGCTTCATTCTTAGTTTCAGCTTTCAAGATACGAACTGAACGACCAAGACTGCGTGCCATATCTGGCATACGCTTTGCACCAAACAACAACAGAATGATGAACAAAATGATCAACAATTCTGGACCTTGAATGTTCTTAAACATCTAATCTCCTTATGAAACTAACCCGGCTTTGATAAAAATACTCCCTCAGACCCTTGGGTCCTGCTTTGAGGCTCTCACACAGCAACCCACTTGGTCAATCAAGCAACTAAGCACAGTTTTATAACAATTTGGCTAATTTAAAACTGAATAACCAACAGATAAAGAAGTCGCGGTAGCTAACCAAAGAAGATAGGGAACCAAAATCAATCCAACCCAGTTTTGGGTTTGAAAAGCAATAATTACCATCGGCAAGGTTAACAATGCAGTTATGCCTAATGAAATTGCTGCTAAAACTAAATTATGTTGAATATAAAAACTATGTGCCCAAAGTAATGCTGTTGCCACACTTAATGCAAATAAAACAGAATAAATAATTCTAGAAAAATTACCTGCATTACTTGCAATATAAATTCCAGCAATAATTAAAACTAAAAAGTTGTAAGGCCAAGCAATACCAAAAACAAAATCTGGAGGTTGCCAAAAAGGTCGTTTTAATGATCGATAAAAACCATCACCAGTGTTAACCCACAAACCTGATCCGATTGCATAGATCATAACTAAAGCAATATTTATAAAACTAAAAACTAATTTATTCATTTATTTCAAACTTTCCGTTTATGTTTTTAATAATTCCTCTTTTTTCTAAATCTTGCAAGTACTTCTTGTGCCCTTTATTGCCTCTGCCCACAAATAGTGGCATTAATTTTGGTAACAAATCAGGAATGAGCATCACAATTCTTACTAACCATGACTCACTAGTTTTTGGGTATCTCTCAAATTTTGGATTATCTAAAGATTTAATAAAACTATTGACCACTTGTTGAGTTGTTTGTGGTGGGTCTAAAAATTGTAAAGTATTTCCACCTTCAATTGCTTCTTTATGAAGCATTGGAGTATCTGTTGCCGATGGAAGAATAGATGAAACTTTTATTCCTTTTTTCTTTAAATCAAGTCCAATACTTAACATGGCACCTCTTAAACCAAATTTTGATGTTGTATAAATTGGAGTTTCTCCCAAAGGAAATATTCCACCCAAAGATACTGTAGAAAGAATTCTTGGATCATTAGACTTTTTTAATAAATCAATAGCTAATCGAGTAAATATTAAAGGTGAAGTTAAATTTATTGATAATTCCTCTTCAATAGATTCAACACTTCGTTCATCAAATCTTTCTGCAGATGTTATAGCGGCATTATTTACTAAAACATCTATAAGGCCATATTTTGATTCTATTTTTTCAAGGGCATCTTTCATTAAGGATTTGTTAGTTAGATCAAAAGCTATAGCTAAATGATTTTCTCCAGGTAAAGATTTAATAACAGTTTCTAATTTGGTTTGATTTAGATCAAGTCCCACCACAATGGCATTTCTTGCTGCCACTTCTTGAGCAAGATGTGAACCGATTCCTCCGGCACATCCAGTTATGACAAATACCTTATTTTGGAAGTTAAAACTCATGCAGCGCTTTTTTCAGCCCAACCCATATTTTTAATAAGTTTTAAAAACTCCTTCTTTATACTTGTGGCATCAACATAGCCTTCATGTCTGGCTGATTTAACAAATTTAATTCCACCAGATAAATCAGGATTTTTATTATTAATCTTTTGTTCAAATAATTTGGCTCTATTTGGATTATTTATCGTGTCATTTAAATAATTGGCTAAAACTTTTGCAGCTATTCCAAACAAACTATAGGCACCAGCATTAGTTTCAATAAAACCCATCGCAAATAGATTTTTATATTTTCTAGAAAATATAGTCAAATACATATCATCGGGGTGTTGAATATTGCCGAAATATTCTTGAGCATAAGGAATTGAATGCTTATAGCCTGTGGCAAGAATGACAACATCAATTTGTTCTCTGCTGCCATCTTTGAAAACAACTTCATTATTCACAAATTCTTTAATATCAGGCTTTGCTATCACATCACCATGTTGTAATCTTTGTAAAATTTCGGTGTTTAAAGTTGGATGAGTTTCAAATAATTTATGGTCAGGTTTAGGTAAACCCAACCTAGTCACATCACCGTTTAGAAGTCGAAGCATTAAGCCAAAAGCTTTTTGTTGAATAAACATAGGTAGTTTTGGTCCACTTTCAGCAAATACATCACTAGGAATACCAAATACATGTTTAGGAATAAACCAATAACCACGTCGAACGGATAAAAATGTTTGTTCGGCAACTCTTCCTACATCGCAGGCAATATCACAGCCAGAATTTCCGCCACCTACGATTAATACTTTTTTGCCCTTTAAATCTGAGGCATTTTTATATTCAACAGAATGAATAAGTTTTCCTGAAAAATTTCCAACAAAATTTGGTTTAACTGGATCCCATTGCATGCCAGTAGCACAAATTACTTTTTCGTAATTTTTAACTTCACCATTAGATAATTCAACTTTCCATGAATTATCAGAATTTTGTATTACTTTTTTGGCATAAAGGTTAAAATTAATTTTTTCATAAATTCCAAAATGTTTTGCATAATCTTTTATATAATTAAAAACTTGTTTTCTAGATGGATAATCTGGATAGTTTTTAGGCATAGGGTATTCAGGAAATGCTGACAGAGTTTTGCTGGAAATAAAGTGAGCTGATTCATAAAGTGGCGTTCCTGGATTTGTGATATCCCATAAACCACCAACATCAGAATGTTTCTCAATATGATCATATGAAATATTTTTTTGATTTAATTCTTTTGCAATAGTTAAACCAGCAGGTCCTGCACCTATTATTAAGATTGAATTATTGTTCATAATTTGGATAATTCTAGTTTTGTTTTGAATTACGGCGCAAGAGATAAAATCCCAAAGCAACCATCAAAGCAGGAATCACATTCCATCTTTCAACAGGTGAACGAGAGACTGCGTTTAGTAAAGCACTAAAAATACTCAAAGCAATTAATGCTCCAACTGATCTATATGTTCTTGAACTCCAAGGAGTCGGCATATTGACTAAGCGATTTGCATATAGAAGTTGCCAAATCATAAACACCGAAAAACCCAAATAAATAAGTCTTAAGCCAATTGGTAAAGAGTCATATCCACCACCGGCAATTCTTGGCAACATTGATTTGATATTTAAAGCTCCAGAAAAAACTAAATAAAAATTAATAACTAAAGCTGGAAAAAGAAGAATATTAAAAACTTGTTTTTTCATATTTTCTCCCACAATCTTGCCGCCATTAATTCTGGTACAACTAATTCTGTCAAAAGATTTGTCAAAATATCATCTTCTTCTAAAGTAATAGATGCAATAGTTCCTTGATTGTAAGAACCAATAGAGCCAAATGCAGATTTTCTATTATTTAACCAATCAATGGCTTGTTGATCCCAAATAGATCCTGTAAAAATTAAGGCTTTGTAATCTAGAGTTTTTGTTAAATAAACATCAACATGTGACCAGTCACCTGTTTCGCAACCATCAGATGAAAATCTTGGTCCTTCTCTAAACATCAAAGCACCTTGAAGCGCACTTCCACTTCTTTCAGCAGGTGCCATAAGCCAAATTCCATCTTTACTTGTAGTTAAATTCATAAAAGATTCAATCCATTGATTTTTTGAATCCAGAAGTTTTTTGATTTCTTTTGCAGCATTCAAACAAGAATTTTTAACAGAATTAAAAATACTTAACTTTTCAAGTATTTGAAATAGTGCTATAGAAGTAGCTCGATATGACCAGATACTTACTCCACCGGTTTCTGCATTTATTGGAAGATGCACAACTTCATCAACAATTTTTGTTAATTTACTATCCAATTCCCTTGTTAAACCAATTGTTCTTATATTTTCAGGAATATTTTCAACAAACTTTAGAACTTCAACACTATTTCCAGAGGCAGAAATTGCTATCACAATAGTGTTTGCTGGAAATTCTTTAGGAGTAATTGAACTAGCAATTTCTGCTACAGCAAGATATCCATAACTTCTTAAATATCTAGCCACATCTTGAGCAGCAAAAAAACTTGATCCCATGCCTACTAAATAAAGTAATTGATTTTTATCTAATTCAAAATTAGAAAATATTTTCTTTTCTGCTAAAGAATTCAAAAGAGTAGGCAAAACTTCTAAATCTTTGACAAATCCCTCAACATTGGTCTCAGCCATTTACTTATCCTAATTCTTCTAAAAGAGAATGAATTGGGGCATAAAGCCAGCGTGGAAGATAGTTGATGGCGTAAATAATTTCAAATAGATATTGTCTAAATCTCAAATATTCAACAAGGTCTAAATTGAGCAAATCTAGTCCTAAAGTTTTTGAATTATCCAGATAATTCTTAAGAAAACTACTTTGACAATTCTGCACTTCAACACTTAAATGTCCGAATTCAAGTTGATTAATTCTTTCACTTACGCGAGCTGCCAAAGCTATTGAAGTTAAAAGATGAGCAACGTCATCTTCTCTTGGTGCTTCTATATTTCTTAGTTTTTTATTCAAGACAGGAGAGCCATCAAAATCAATAACAAAAAAGTTGTCTTTACTCTTAAGAATTTGTCCAACATGAAAATCTCCATGAATTACTTGAGACTTACTTACTCCTGATAATTTATTACGTCTAATTTCTAATTCATCAAAAAATCTAGATTTATTCCTTTCCCAAATCTCAAACATTTGATTTGGATCAGGAAAGTTTTTATCAATTGAATTTATTGTTTCTAATGTAAGATGTGAATTATCGATAATTTTTTCTGTTTCATTTAAAAAATCCTCATGAGAATTAGTAGTTAATTTTCTTAAATCACGGTGCAATTGGGAACAAATTATGGAAACAGGATTTATCCAAGATTCATCTTTATTAAATATTTTTTGAGGTAGCCAAGTCCATCCATCAGAAGAATCTTCAATGAAATCATAAATTGTTATAAATTCAACGAATTTATTAAAAACATTTAATTCAAGATGTCCATAATATTATGGAGTGTATAGAAAATTATTCTTAGATAATTCTGTGACGATATTTATATTTCTATTTGATAAATCTAATTCTTTTTTTATTTTTATCAAATAATTTCCATATTGATAACTTAAATTACTTTGATCAACATTTAAATATTTTGGCTCGAGATTATTTTTTTCTAGTTTTTCATTTCGAAAACTTTGCACAAAGTCATTTTCAATCCTTGAATTAATTGCCTCCACAGCCCAATCAATTAATTGACCAATAAGAGATGAATCAAAAGAGACTTGAAGATCTTGAGAGATTTCCAACAGGATTTCTTGACTTGAACCGACTTTTATTGAGGGCATGTCCCCATCTTGCCCTTGAATTAGATAACAAATTGATATTGATATCCCCCGTCGCCTTGCAAGAGATTGGACTTAACTGAAAGACTCTTTGCAAAGAAAATTGGCGAGGCTTTCCAGACAAACCCTTGCAAATTAAATTGGAGGAGATATAAATGACGACGTTGCGAAAATCTAAGTTTTCCGCAACTGTTGTTGCAGCAGCTGCCCTGATACTTGCCGCTTGCAGTAGCGGATCAAGTGATGGTGCATCTTCTGCATCAGTAGATCCAAATGTGGACATCACTACTCAAAAATTAGTTATTTCTAACTGGGCTGGATATTACCCAGAAGATTTAGCTGCAAAAGTTAAAGAAGCAATAGGTGTTGACATCACTATTACAAACCATGCAACTAATGAAGAAATCATGGGTAAATTAACCGCCTCTGATGATTCAGGAATTGATGTGGCATTTGTTAGTGGTCAATATGCACAAGCACTTGCTTCTGGAGGAAAAATAGTTAACTTCGATAAATCTTTAATTCCAAATTTAGCAAATTACTATCCAGTAGTTTCTGAATTGGCATATGACAAAGGAACAAATTATTCAGCTCCATATGCATGGGGAACAACTGGACTTTGTTACCGTTCAGATTTAATCGATTTCACTCCAGATTCATGGAATGACTTATTGAGTCCAAAAGATTCAGTCAAAGGTAAAACAACAATGCTCTCTACTGAGCGCTGGTTGGCATTGCCTGCGATGAAAGCACTTGGATATTCAGTTAACACAACAAATGCTGATGAAATTGCGAAAGCAAAAGAACAATTAGTAAAAACTAAACCAACTCTTCTTGCTTACGATGACACAACATTTTATACAAAACTTGTTTCAGGTGAAGCAGTATTAACTGAAGCTTGGGATGGTTGGTGTAATTATGGAATTGCAGAAAATCCAAATATTAAATTCGTAATTCCTAAAGAAGGTTCTGATCTATGGGCAGACACCATGGTGATTTTATCTTCAAGTAAAAACAAAGAAGCTGCACATGCATTTATTAATTACATCCTTCAACCAGATGTACATGCATGGGTAGCAAATAACATCCTTTACAAAGTTCCAAATGCCGCAGCAAACCAAACTTTGGATCCAACGTTGAAAGAAACGTATCCAAATATGGGTCTTGAGCCTTTGGACTTAATTAAAGGTGAAGTTGTTGTTGATCTTGGTGCAGATTCAAAAATCTACACAGATCTTGCAACTGAAGTTACTTCTAGCTAACTAGAAGGAAAAGATATTGAATAAAAGTGGCGGGAGCAAAAGCTCCCGCCAACTTGGTTGGTTCTGGTCATTACCAGGCTTAATTTTTTTAACCTTATTTGCAGCATTTCCAGTTTTATCAATGCTGTTCATGTCAATTCTTACTGCAGGAAGATTTGGTGGGGTCACAACTCCATTTACTTTAAATAATTTTGTTCGAGCAACTGATTCTACTTTTTTAAAAGTCATTGGCACTTCATTACTAATTTCAGCTGCAACAGCAATTCTTTCTTTACTTATTGGCTTTCCCACAGCACTTTTTATTTCACGACTTTCTAGAAAATGGCAAATTATTTTAGTAGTAGCAATAGTGATGCCATATTGGACAAACTTTTTAGTTAGAACCTATGCCTGGTTAGTTTTATTAAATAATGAAGGAATTATTAATAAATTCCTCGAAAGAATTGGATTGATAAACCAGCCAATAGAAATGCTCTATACGCCATTTGCAGTAATTGTAGGAATGACTTATTTATATCTTCCATTAATGATTTTACCTATTTATGCAGCATTAGAAAAAGTTGATAAAAATTTAGTTGAAGCAGCTCATGATTTAGGTTCTTCAACCTGGAAATCTTTAAAGACGATTTCAATTCCCTTAGCTATGCCTGGGATACTTATTGGATTAATTTTTGTTTTTGTGCCAAGTATGGGAAATTTTGTTGTTCCCGAAATTCTTGGTGGTGGAAAAACTGTGATGATAGGAAATTTAGTAAGAGATCAATTTTTAAAAGCTAGAGATTGGCCATTTGGTGCTACTTTTGCTCTTATTTTAACGATAATTTTAGTTATTTTAATTTCCATACAAAGCAGAGTTAGCAAAAGAATAAACATTAATGCTTAAAAAAATTAACCTCTCGAGTGTAATTGCTGTTTTTGTTTTGATATTCCTTTATTTACCAATAGCTGCTGTAGTTGGATTATCTTTTAATACCAGCTCAAATTCACTAATTTGGAAAGGTTTTGGATTTGATTGGTATAAGCAAATTTGGTCAAATGAGGCAATAGTAGAGGGCTTTCAAAGAACTATTTTTGTAGCAATTGTGACCACGGTTTTGTCACTAATTATTGGTACCACTATTTCTATTGGTTTAAATAAATTAAAAGCTGGTGGTTTTTTAAGAACTTTTTCTACCGCTCCAGCAATTGTTCCTGATTTAGTTTTAGCAATTGGATTACTCACTACTTTTTCAACAATTTCTTTAAATCTAAGTTTATTAACAGTGATAATTTCTCACACAGTATTTTGTACAGCTTTTGTAGTAGCAATAGTCTTAGCAAGAATCGGGTTAATTGATCCAGCTATTGAAGAGGCCTCAACTGATTTAGGTGCAAGTGCAGCAAAAACTTTATTCAAAATAACAATTCCTCAACTAATGCCTTCTTTAGTTGCAGGTGCAGTTTTATCTTTTACTCTCTCGATGGACGAATTTGTTATTGCTTTCTTTACTAATGGACCTGAAACTCCAACTTTGCCTATGGTTATTTATTCCATGATTCGCTTCGGAGTTACCCCAGAAATTAACGTTTTAGGCACGCTTCTTCTTTTAATAAGTTTTATAGGTGTTATTTTTGCTCAAAGAATTGGAAAGGTGGCCGACTCAATATGAGTGACACCTTATTAAATATTCAAAATGTAACCAAAAAATTTGGTTCCATAACAGCTTTAAATAATGTTTCACTTGAAATAAAAAATAATGAAATGTTTGCTTTACTTGGACCTTCAGGTTGTGGAAAAACTACACTTTTAAGAATTATTGCAGGATTTGAATATCCAGACTCTGGCCAAGTTTTAATAAATAACGAGGATTTATTAAAAATTCCAACCAGAAATAGACCAGTTAATTTAATGTTTCAATCCTATGCATTATTTCCCCATATGGATGTTTATTCAAATATTTCATATGGCTTAACAAACCTAGATTTAAGTAAAGAAGAAATTAGCAAACAAACAAATGAAATAATTGAAAAAATTGGTTTAACTGAGCATGTTAAGAAAAAACCAAATCAACTTTCAGGTGGTCAACAACAAAGAGTCGCACTTGCTAGAGCAATTGCTCGAAAACCTAAATTATTATTACTTGATGAGCCATTAAGTGCGTTAGATAAAAAAATTAGACAAGAAATGCAAACAGAATTAAAAAGAATTCAAAATGAAGTCGGCATCACTTTTATTATTGTTACTCACGATCAAGAAGAAGCAATTTCATTAGCAAATAGAATCGCAGTTTTTAATAAAGGTGAGATAAAACAAATATCAACTCCTCAAGAACTTTATGAGAATCCTCAAAATGAATTTGTAGCAGATTTTATTGGTGAAGGAAATATTTTGAATGCTATAACTACAGCAGATGGAATTGAGCACAAAAGTTTAGGAAAAATTACAATCAATGCTGGATTAAACACAAATCAAGAAATTAAAATTTTAATTAGACCAGAAAGTTTAAATTTATCCAAAAATCCATCAGGTACTGGATCAATTCAAGATATTGTTTTTGCAGGTTCAAAGAAAAATATAACTGTTTTACTTGATAGCGGTGAAATCATTCGAGTTTATGCAGATAAAGCAATAGAACTTGAAAAGGGAAGCAAAGTGAACATATCATTTAACCCTCAAGACTTACGAGTTTTTAAAAAGTAAGGGGAATATAAATGAGTGGAAAAACTATACTTTTTTGGCCAGAATCTGCTTATGGTCCAACAAATAATTGCATTGGAATTGGAAATGTTTTAAAAAATCGTGGTCATAATGTTGTTTTTGCTGCTGAATCATCTTGGGGTGGAAGATTAGAACCCCTTGGATTTAAAGAAGCTTTAGTTGATTTAGCTCCCCCACCAGAAAATGCAGATGCACAAAGTGCTGGACAATTTTGGAAAGATTTTATTAGAGATACAGCTCCTGAATTTAGAAAACCAACAGTTGAACAACTTGAAACTTTTATCACTCCAACTAGACAAGCTTTAATTGATGGAGCAATTTATTGCGAACCAAGATTAAAAGAAATTATTGCCCAACATAAGCCAGATGTAATCATTGAAGATAATGTTGTTTGTTTTCCTGCAACAGTTACTGCAGGTGTTCCATTTGTAAGAATTGTTTCTTGTAATCCTCTTGAAATTATGGGAGAAAAAATTGCTCCACCATTTTCTGGTTTAGCAGAAAGTGATCCAGATTCTTGGAAATCTTATTTGCAAGCTTATGAAAAAACTCAAAGACCAATGTGGGAAAAATTTAATAATTGGGTTATTTCCCAAGGAGCTAAAGCACTTCCAGATTTAGATTTCATTCACACTTCAAAAGATTTAAACATGTATGTGTATCCTCAAGAACTTGATTACACAGATAAAAGACCTTTAGCAAGTAATTGGCATCGCATAGATTCAAGTGTTAGATCAACCGATAAACCATTTGAATTACCGGCAGAAGTGACAAACAGACCAAGTGATTCAAAACTTATTTATCTTTCATTAGGTTCATTAGGCTCAGCCGATGTTGATTTGATGAAAAGACTTATTGGAATTTTAGGAAAAACAAGACACAAATTCATTGTTTCTAAAGGTCCTCAAGCATCAGAATTTGAATTAGCATCAAACATGGTGGGAGCAGAATTTCTTCCCCAAATTTCCATCATTCCCAAAGTTGATCTAGTTATTACCCATGGTGGAAATAACACCACCACTGAATCAGTTCATTTTGGTAAACCAATGATTGTTTTGCCATTGTTCTGGGATCAATATGACAATGCACAAAGAGTGCATGAAAAAGGTCATGGCATAAGGCTTGCTACATATCATTTCAAAGATGAAGAACTTATTAACGCAATAGAGAAATTAACTACAGATACTGCTCTTTTGGCAAAACTTTCTAAGATTGGTGAACAAGTTAGATCTCGAAAAGGAATTGAAGAAGCCGCTACCAAAATTGAAGCTTTAGCTAAATAAGTGAAGCGTTCGATAATCAATCCGGCAACGGGTGAAGTTGTTAGAGAAGTTTTAGATTCAACTAAAGATCAAGTTGATCAAGCAATTGTTGACTCTCTTACTGCATTTAAAACCTGGTCAAATTTTACTCCAGGTGAAAGATCTAAAAAGATTCTTGAATATGCAGATCTTTTAGAACAAAATTCAGAAAAAATATGCCAGGTTGAAGTTGAAGAAACTGGAAAACCCTATTCAACAATGAAAGATGGTGAATTCCCATTTGGATTAGATAATTTAAGATTTTTTGCAAGTGCAGCTCGTTCGATTGATGGCACGGCCGCTGGATCATTTAATCAGGGTTACACATCTTTATTAGTTAGAAAACCATTGGGAGTTATTGGTTCTATTTCTCCTTGGAATTTTCCTTTCATCATGGGCATTTGGAAAATAGGACCGGCAATCGCTGCAGGAAATAGCGTAATTATTAAACCTGCACCACAAACTCCAAGTTCTACAAAAATTATGGTTGATTTAGCACAAAATATTTTTCCAAAAAATTTAATTCAAATTGTTTATGGTGATGCAGATGTAGCACAACAACTTGTGGAAGATAAAAGAGTTGCAATGATTTCCATAACTGGATCAAGTGAATCCGGAAAAAAAGTCATGGAAACTGCAAGTAAAACCGTAAAAAGAGTTCATTTAGAACTTGGTGGAAAAGCTCCCGTCATTGTTAGACATGATGCTGATTTAGATCAAGTCGCGCAAGCAATTTCTTTGGCATGCACTTATAACTCTGGACAAGATTGCACAGCAGCAACAAGAATTTATGCACATAAATCAGTAGTTAAAGACTTAGAAAATTTAATGAAAAAAAGACTTGAGGCAATTAAAGTTGGTGATCCATTTGAAAAAGGAACAGATATTGGTCCACTAATTTCTGAAAAACACAGGTATTTAGTTCACCAAAAGGTACAAAAAGCCCAAATCGACGGAGCAACTTTAATAACTGGTGGAAAAGTTATTGAAGGTAAAGGGTTTTATTATTCTCCAACTTTACTATCAGATGTTTTACAAAATAATTCAATTATTTCTACAGAAGTTTTTGGTCCGGTTATAACTATAACTTCGGTGAATGATGATGAAGAGGCAATAAAATTAGCAAATGATTCTGAATATGGATTGGCATCTTCTATCTGGACAAAAGATGTTGGCAAAGCGTTAGAAATTTCTAAAAAAATTGAAGCTGGAGTTACTTGGATCAATGATCATTTACCAATAGTTTCTGAAGCGCCTCATGGTGGAGTAAAAGCAAGTGGTTTTGGCAAAGATATGAGTCAAGAATCAGTTTTGGAATACACTTCAACTCATCACGTCATGATTAAACATGGCTCACATGAAATAAAAGACGGGTTTAGACCTAATTAATTAACAAGGTACTAAGGTATAACTTGTGTCAATTCAACTTGAGCGTGGAACAACTGATCTTCCTATATTTCAAGCAATAAAAATAAATCTAAAAAATCTTCCCAAGTCTTTTACTTGGGGTGCACTACTTTCTGGATTTTTAATTGTTTTAATTTCAACAACAGGTCCAATAGCTATTTTGTTTCAAGCAGCAGAAGCTGGAAAATTTAGCGACCAACAACTAGCTTCCTGGCTTTTAACTGTCTTTATTGGCTCTGGATTATTTGGTTTAGTTTTAACTCTTCGACATGGCATGCCAATTATTGGAGCATGGGCTGCTGCTACAACAGCGTTACTTGTTACAGGTTTGACTGAACATTCATACGCAGAAGTTTTGGGTTCTTATGTCATTGCATCAATAGCTTTAGTAATAGTGGGAGTAACTGGGTTATTTGGCAAACTTATGGCTTTGGTTCCAAGACCTGTTGTAATGGCAATGCTTGGTGGAGTTTTATTTAGATTTGGTGTTGAAGTTTTCTCTTCTTTAAAAACTGATGCGCTCCTTGGACTTGGCATGATTTTGATGTTTTTTATTGGGAAAAGATATAAATGGAGAGCACCAGTAGTTCCTGCTTTAGCAGTTGGTTTAGTCATTGCTTATTT